>CAINDC010000047.1 GCA_903847275.1 uncultured Pseudomonadota bacterium | reverse complement strand
CCCATTCAGATGATGTTCATGTTTATGTTGCAAATTGGTTTGATAATACGGTTTCTGTGATTGATGCGAATACGTTGAATGTTGTCGAAACCATCAAAACAGGCTCAGGCAGTCGAGCATTTGGTCAATTTTTCAGCCGCTAACAATATGCAAAAAAAAGCGGTTCTTTATAATTTCCCTTATTTTTTAGATAGCTCATCTACTTTTGCGCTATTTTCAGCAAGTGCATGGGCAGTATTTTTAGACAGTGGTCGTCCTCGCAGCGCACAAGGACGTTACGATATTATATCTGGAAATCCTATTTGCACTTTGGTTACGCAGGGTGAAAATACGACAATTACGACCGAAAATGAAATTATTGTTTCTAACGAAAATCCATTTGAATTGCTTAAAATTGAGTTGATGCGCTACGGTGAGATTTTTGACTCAGACGGCAATATCGCTGACTTAAATTTGCCATTTGTTGGCGGAGCTATAGGTTATTTTTCCTATGATTTAGCTAGACGATTGGAAGATTTACCAAATTTTGCTAAAAATGCCGAAGCTATTCCAGAAATGATGATTGGAATTTATGATTGGGCAGTGATTGTTGACCATGAAGTTAAAAAAAGTTTTTTGATTTGTTACGATGAAATCCGTCACGACGAAATTTTCCGTTATTTAAACGATGCACCAATTGATAATAAAACACATTTTTCTGTTACCAGCGAAATTAAAGCCAATTTCTCGCAAGATGGTTACGCACGGGCTTTTCAAAAAATTAAGCATTACCTCAAAGAAGGCGATTGCTATCAGGTAAATTTAACGCAGCGTTTTTCAGCGACGTGCGAAGGCGATACTTGGCAAGCGTATCAAGCGTTGCGTGAAATCAACGCAGCGCCATTTAGTGCGTATTTGAATTTTCCCAATGTGAAAATTTTGAGTTCGTCGCCTGAACGTTTTTTGAAACTCACTGGGCGATACGTCGAAACCAAACCGATTAAAGGCACTCGTCCACGAAAATCTGATTTAGTTGAAAATGATGCACAAATTATCAATTTAAAAACCAGCCCCAAAGATCGCGCGGAAAATGTGATGATTGTCGATTTGTTGCGAAACGACATCAGCAAAGTGTGCCAAAAAGTGCGCGTGCCGAAGTTGTTTGAAATTGAAAGTTATAGCACCGTTCATCATTTAGTTAGCACCATAACGGGTGAGTTAAAGGCAAATTATCACGCGCTCGATTTGCTACATCATTGTTTTCCAGGTGGTTCGATTACGGGCGCACCGAAAATTCGCGCGATGCAAATAATTGAAGAACTTGAACCACATCGGCGAGGCATTTATTGTGGCGCGATTGGTTACATTGATTTTAGTGGCAACATGGATACGAATATCGCTATTCGCACATTGATTCAATCGCATGACACAATTCGATTTTGGGCAGGCGGTGGAATTGTGAATGATTCAAAAGTGAAAGACGAATATCAAGAAAGTTTTGATAAAGCTGCCGCCATGTTTCAAGTTTTAAAAAAATTTCAAAAATGAGAATAATTAAATTAGGCGGCAGTTTACTTGAAACAAAACAGATGCTTGATTGTTTAAAGCGCATTGTAGAATCCACCGAACAAACCGTTGTGGTTTGTGGTGGTGGAGATTTCGCAAATCAAGTTCGTAAGGCACAAAAAAAATGGTATTTCGATGATGTTGCCGCGCATGAAATGGCGATTTTAGCCATGCAGCAAGTCGCAGTGATGTGCCAGAATTTACAATCTGAATTCGTATTGGCATGGTCTATTACAGAAATTAAAAATCAGCATCACATTATTTGGTCGCCAAATATAGATGAATTGAACGCCGCTAAAATTCGTGCTACATGGGATATAACCTCAGATAGTTTAGCGGCATGGCTTGCTATCAAATTGAATGCTGATGAATTAGTTATTGTGAAATCTTGTTACGTTGATGCAGAACTTACCATTGAGCAACTAAGAGAACAGTGTATTGTTGATTCAACATTTGATGAATTTGTCGATGATGTAAAATTCAATGTCATCGTGACATCTGCTGACGATTTTTTGAAGTAATGGTAACTATTCAGCCCAAAAAAATCAGCTATTCTAACGACATGAAAAATCTAAAACGTCCAAATATCAGAGGGAGGTGTTTCAACTCGATAGTCCCCACAAACCAATGCAGGTAAGAATTTAAGGCAGTTTTGGTTCAAAATATCCCAAAAAACGAGAGATTTTGATTATGACTAAAAAGTTAAGCGTAGACCTAAAATTATTTTGTCCACGAGAAGATTGCCCCTAT
>CAINDC010000046.1 GCA_903847275.1 uncultured Pseudomonadota bacterium | reverse complement strand
CTAGAAATGAAGAAAAATGACATCCAATATGAATTTACGATTTCCTTTCTTTTATGCCCGTAAACCGCTATTTATCTAGGTAAGCACTTTGCTAATTTCTTTTCTGCTAAAATCGCCAAATCCATTGATGCGTATGTTTCAGAGCAGAAAAGCCTGTTACATTAAATTAAATCAGCACCCTGTAAGAGCATATATTTTAACGGCGTTGGTGCATAAATACCAAAAATATGGCAATCTTTTTGACTACTCAGCCCCAGCCAAAATCAAAGGACTTCCATGAAAAGATAACATTAAGGGGAGGTGTTTCAACTCTGTGGATGCTATATAAGCCTTGAAAATAAAGGGCTAGAAGAAATAATGACAATGTCATTATTTTGATTTTACTCAACCAGTAAAAAACTTAACGGCATGATTTTTAATGAAATTTGTAACTACTCAGCCCCCCTGAATAAAAAATAATTCTTAAAAATCAATGCGATAAAAATATAGTACAAATAACATCTGAAAATTCATATTTTGTGGCTCTATATAAATCAAGATGTTACAAAATCTAAAATTTTTAGAAAAAATTTATCTCGATTGACGTTATTTTCAACACAATGATTTTAAACAAGTTTTATTTTTTTTAAGGGGGCTGAGTAGTTACTGAAATTTTTAATTTATAACGCATAAATTTTGGTCAATTTTAGCAAAAAATATACGCTGAAAGCCGCATAAAAATATTGTAACTATTTGATTTTTAAAATATCCACAGAGTTGAAACACCTCCTAGTTTCCATCAGTTTTTATCGCCATACTTTGATTTTAAAGGATTTTATTTTTTAAAAAGTAGAAGTTATTTATCTGAAAATCTATAGGCTGCTTTTCAATACAGCGCGCTACATTTAAACTCAAATGAAAAAACGGCGCATTAAAAACTTAATGCACCGTTTTTGTTTAAACATTTTTTAGCAACAAACTAACCGCCAAAATCATCCAACATAATGTTTTCAGGTTCAACGCCGTTATTAATCAACATATTGATAACTGACGTATTCATGATTGGAGGACCACACATATAGAACTCACAATCTTCAGGCGCAGAGTGTTTCTTAATGAATTCTTCTTCCAACACGTTGTGAATAAAGCCTGTGTAACCAGTCCAATTATCTTCTGGCAACGGATCAGACAACGCACAATGCCATGTGAAGTTTGGATTTTCTTTGGCAAGCATATCGAAATCTTCCACATAGAACATTTCGCGTTTGCTACGCGCACCATACCAGAAGGTCATTTTGCGTTTTGATTTCAACCGACGGAGTTGGTCGAAAATGTGTGAACGCATTGGAGCCATACCAGCACCACCACCAACAAAGACCATTTCCGCTTCAGTTTCGCGTGCGTAGAATTCACCGTAAGGCCCTGATACGATACATTTATCACCTGGTTTCAAGTTAAAAATGAACGATGACATAATGCCTGGTGGCGCATTCGGTACATTGAAAGGTGGCGTTGCGATACGCACGTTCAACATGATTTCTTTTTCTTCTGGATAAGAAGCCATCGAATAAGCACGCAACGCAGGTTCTTTCACGTTTGAAACATATTGCCACAAATTGAATTTGTCCCAATCGCCACGGAAACGTTCTGCCACGTCGAAGTTTTTATAATCCGCAACGTGTTCAGGGCATTCGATTTGAATGTAACCACCCGCGCGGTATTTAATTTCTTCGCCTTCTGGCAATGACAACACCAATTCTTTAATGAAAGTTGCCACGTTATCGTTTGATTTAACGGTGCATTCCCATTTTTTTACGCCGAAAACGCTGTCTTCGACTTCGATGTCCATGTTACTTTTGACAGCCACTTGACACGCTAAACGTTCGCCATGTGCCGCTTCACGTTTGGTAATGTGACTTAATTCAGTTGGCAAAATATCGCCGCCACCTGAATGAACTTTCACTTTACATTGACCACAAGTACCACCACCGCCACACGCTGATGACACGAATAAACCGTTGTCTGCAAGCGCGTTTAATAATTTAGAACCTGACGGGACATGAATTGTCTTTTCTTCGTTAATGACGATTTCAACATCACCTTCTGCCACAAGTTTCTTTTTCGCGCCGATAATCACAAAGACTAACGCGATAACAAAACCCGTGAAGATGATAATCCCTAAAATAATTTCCAGCATGACGTTACCTTCCTAGAGTTGAATGCCTGAGAAAGCCATGAAGCCCAAAGACATCAGACCCGCTGTAATAAACGTGATGCCCAAACCTTGCAACGCGGCTGGAATATCACTGTATTTCAATTTTTCGCGCACGCCCGCCATAACCGTAATTGCCAACGCCCAGCCCAAGCCACTTCCGATACCGTAAGTAACGCTTTCGCCGAAGTTGTAATCACGTTCAATCATGAACAAGCTACCGCCCAAAATCGCGCAGTTCACGGTAATCAATGGTAAGAAAATACCAAGTGCTTGATACAACGCTGGGAAAAATTTATCTAAAATCATTTCCAAGATTTGTACCAACGCCGCAATCATACCGATACAGGCAAGCAACGCTAAAAAGCTCAAATCCACGCCTTTAATGCCTAACCACGCAAGCGCGTCTTCTTTTAAAAGTGTGTGATAAACGAGGTTGTTCGCAGGGACGGTAATCGCTTGCACCACCATCACGGCAATACCTAAACCCATCGCGGTCGAAACTTTTTTCGACACAGCGATGAACGTACACATTCCTAAAAAGAACGATAACGCAAGGTTCTCAATGAAAACCGCTTTAACAAATAAACTGATATAGGCTTCCATTAGTGATGCCCTCCTTGTTCTTCGCCATGTGAAATCGACATGATTTTGAATTCAATCGCTTCACGTTGTTTTGGTTTCCATTCACGAACCGCCCAAATGAGCAAACCGATAATGAAAAATGCGCTAGGTGGCAACAACATCAAGCCGTTTGGATCGTACCAGCCGCCGTCTTTCGTTAATTTCAAAACTTCCATGCCAAGCAATTTGCCTGAACCGAAAATTTCACGGAAAAATGCTACGATAACCAAAATTAAGCTGTAGCCTAAACCGTTACCAATACCGTCGATAAAACTTTCGAGCGGCGGATTTTTCATCGCATACGCTTCAGCACGCCCCATAACGATACAGTTGGTGATAATCAAACCAACGAAAACCGATAATTGTTTACTAATATCGTAAGCAAACGCTTTTAACAATTGGTCAACCACAATTACAAGCGACGCAATAATCGTCATTTGTACAATAATCCGAATACTGCTCGGAATATGGTTACGAATTGCCGCAAT
>CAINDC010000045.1 GCA_903847275.1 uncultured Pseudomonadota bacterium | reverse complement strand
TTTGACCAAAGATGCCTGACTTAAACTCGGGGCTGATATTTTGTTCGATTCAAATGGTGATGCCATCGCTTATCTTCATTTTTTATGCACGGCTTTCCTTTATACAGCAGAAGCGGTTTTCATAATGAGAATTGCTGGCTTGAAACAGGACTTAATTGATTAGTCGTCGATAAACGCACGCCTGCTTTTAATTCGTCAGTTACTTGCGCGTCGATGCCTAAACGAAAACGCTCACGAAAACGCAATCTGTCTGCGGAGGTATTTTGCAATTCTTCGTTTTTATTTCGCGCTGCAATATGTCCACCATCTTTGTTAATCGCCAAATAATCGTAATACGGATTACCATCTTTTATATTCTGACTTGGATTGTTGTCAGCGTAAAAATCCTCTTGCGCTCGCAAACGCGCATCACCCGTGATTTTAATGCGATTTATCCAATCAGGTAACGCGGCAGGAACGCCCCACGCTTCTTCTTTTGCATCAGCTTTGACTTCGGCAACGACTTCACCTTTTAAATCCGAAATCACTTGTTTGCGAATTTCTTCTTTTACAAAATCAGGCACATAAGTCACGCGCACACGTTTTGGATTTTTTGTGGCATCTTCGGCGACTTGCGACGCTTCTTTGGCTAATTCTTGTTTTGTTGTCGCTTGTGCTTTGGCTTCAGCTGCTTTCACCAATTGCGATGCTTTATCTTTATCGAGCAAACCTTGCTGCACAAAGACATCAATCAAATTTACCGTCGTATTTTTGAGCGTTAATAATTCTTCGCGTTCACTCGAAATTTCTTTTTTCAAATTGAGCAATTCGTCTTTTTCATCAGCTGCCATCACAGGCGTAATAAGCGAACTGGCGAGCAACGCTACAATCGTGTTTTTAGTCATCATATTTTTAGTTCCTTTTACAATTCCGACGTGAGAAGAATTTTTAATGGTTGTGGCATATCCTCACGAGGATTTTCTTTTAACGTAATTTGTAATTTTTTTAGAGCTTCACGAATTTCATTATCTACTTCGCCATCTCCGCTAGAACCATTCAGCCTTGCTTCTTTAATTTGTCCTTCTGGCGTAATCCAAATGCTAATTTGCACGCTGTAACTGGTTTCTCGCGCTTTACTGTCTTCTGTTAAAAGTTTATCTAAATTGTCTAATACGGCATTTCTAACTAATCCGCCGTAATACAACGTTGCATTACCGTTACCGCCTGCACCACTTCCGCCAGGTTCACAATTTTCACCAGGTGGGCAAGGTTCACCTGAATCACCGCCTTTTTCATTTCCTGAATTGGTACTTTTATCGCCTTTGGGTGGTGGCTCATCATCTTCTTTTCGTTGTTTTTCAGGTTGAACAACTTTTTCAGGTTCTGGCTCTGGTGGCTTTTGTTCAGGTGGAGGCGGAGGAGGGGGCGGTGGTGGAGGCGGCGGCTGAATCATCGTAATTTGTTGCACCTGCTTTTTTGCTTGAGCAGGTTTTTCAAACATACTTTGCAAAAAATACACGCCCACGCCAATGATTACCGTGCAAATTACGCCAATAATTACAGGCAATCGACGCAAAAATTGTGTTTTTTTATCCATCGTTTATTTCACCAATTTTTGCGTAACTAAACCTAATTGATTGATGCCCAAACGTGTTACAACATCCAGCACAGAAACGACTTTGTCATATTCCACCGCGCCATCTGCTTTCACAACTACAGGTAAATCAGGTGTTGCGGCTTTGTATTGTCCTAAACGTGTTTCAAGTTCTTCGATTGAAACGGGATAAGTATCTAAATAAATCGCGCCTTCTTTCGTAATTGAAATGGCTTTTGTTTTCGGTTTTGACAACGCTGGCGCAGGTTTGTTGCTAGGTTTAGGTAAATTAACCGTGATGCCTTGCACGCTCGCTGTCGTCATAATGATAAAAATGAGCAACAACACATAAGCGACATCAAGCATCGGCGTAATGTTTATGTCGTCATAAACTTTGCCTTCTTCACCGACTTTCATTGTGCTAATCCTCGTTGTTGTTCGATGACACGTTTGCTAATTGTGGCGATGAATTCGTCGGTCAAAACGATGTATTTTGTATCGTCTTCGCGTTGACGATCAGCCACACGTTTTGTAATCACCGCTAAAAATTCATCGGTGAAAACGTGCATATCAGCAGTAATTTCTTTGATGCGTGTAAGCAAATAGTTGTAGGCAAATAGCGCAGGAATCGCTACAGCTAAACCAGCAACGGTTGCGGCTAAAGCACCTGAAATACCTGGTGCAATCGAGTTGATATTTACGTCACCTGTCGCGGCAATTACAGCAAAGGTAATCATTACGCCCATTACCGTTCCTAGTAATCCTAAGAAAGGTCCACCCGAAATCGCAATCGTGAGTAACACCATATTTTTGTTAATTTTTTGACTTTCGCGGACGATAGCAGCATCTAAACGAGTACGAACTAAATTGAGAGCTTCATCACTCAACACCAAATTATTTGAACTACCAAATGTTTTTTTGAGTTCTTGAACACCTGCGTGATAAACGTGATAAATCGGTGAACCTTGAAAATGGTCGTGTTTGCCAACCAATGCGCTTAAAAATTCCGAATTACTGAGTTCTTGTTCTTCGGTCGTTTCGTCGCGGTCAAGTGAGCCAATATCTTCTGAATCTGCGTTGCGATATTGTTTTAAAAAGGCTTCATTGTCTTTTGCTGCGCGATTTAATCCCACACTTTTGCCCACGATGACGAGGGTACTAATCACAAACATTACGCCGCAAAGTGCAATCACCACCCAGCCGTCAAACGTCAAACTCTGCAAAATGATTAAAAAGTAATTCGGTTCATTCGCTGACGAATTCGATTCGTCACTCCCAAAATTTAAAATCGTAAAATCAGGACTTTGTGAACGTTGCGCGAATTTAATCCAATCTGCGCTACGCGCTTGTTTTGAAATCTGAACTTCGTCGAGTTCGCCCGTGAAATTTTGCCCGCCTTCGGAACTTCCGATAAACACATTTGGATTTAACGCGCTTAATTGAATCGGTGAATTTGCCGCAAGTTGTCCATCTAAATAAAGTTCTAATTTATCTTTGTTTACAACAACCGCGACATGTTGCCATTTGTCAGCGGTAAAATTGACGGGAGAAGTGCTGACGTTTTGATAACGTGCGACTAATGCGCCGCCTTGTACGAGTAATTCTAATTTTGCCGTACCGCTGAGTTCTAAAATTGTCGCATTTTGAGGCTGTGAAATTTTTGCCCAAGTGCTAAACGTAAAACCATTTTCAGAATTGATTTCTAACGCAGGATTCGCATTGATTTTAATGCCGCCGTTGATAAATTGCGCCGATGAACCAATCCAACCTGCTGGCGAAATAATCGCTTTCGATTCGTTGGCATGATTTGCATTTACTGTCGCATCTTGTGGCAAGGTTTCGCCATCTTTGAAATGGAAAACTAGCGATTGATTTGCGTCATAAATTCCTTTGCTGTCCGAATCATCAACTGCATTGGCATTTCCGTAATACATCGAAAGCGTGTCGGTGCTAATTCCACCTCGAACGGTTGGTAATTTAATCCACGCAAAACCAATTTCTGCCAACGCATCGACTTTTTCAATCGAATGTTTTAACGGCGTTTTATCATCAAGCGCAAAACGTAAATCTTTGCCGTTTTCTGCTAATTCTGTGAAGAAACCAAAATTGCCCGTGTGCAAACGCACTAAAACGGGAACGTCAGAAAGTGAGCCTTGAATATCTGCGCCTGTTGCACCAGCATCAACGGTGATTTCTTTGCGTGATGACCAATCGTTATTCCACCACGCAAACGCCACCATCGGCATGAGTAACAAAAGCAAACCTAATTTTGAAATGACATTTTTCATTATTTTCATCTATTTTTTGTATGTTTATTAAATTTAACTACCGCAACCTTTTTTATGTTCTCTTACGTCGCCTACGCTACAGTTTCCGTAACCAACGACATCTGTTTTTAGTGAACTTTTAGTGCGTTTTTTCTTCTTTTTATCGTCATTCTCTTTCTTGGTATTTTCATTAAAATTTTGTTTTGGTGAATTGTCCGTGATTTGCGTAACTGATTTTGCGGCACTTGCTGCCGCGCTACTTGCTGCACCAGAAACCGAAGGCGTTGGAACTTCTGTTGGAACGCCTGAAGTTCCGCCTGACGCGGAAATGTTTGACGCACCAACAACCGCATTTGCCGCAATTACAATTTTGCCGCCGCTAATTCCCGCTTCGCCTGCATCGACAATGCCCGAAGGTGCAGCAAGATAAACGTTACCTTGTTTAGCGTTTTCAATTTGTGGGGTGATGGTTTGAATACCGCTACCTGAAACAACAGGCGGGAAAATTGTGACGATGTTGCCTTGTGAATCAACCGATGTAATTGGTGCGGGAGCGGAAATAGCGGATTTCGCACCTTTACCCGCATCGATATTGCCTTGCGATGACCAAATTGCAATATCACCTCCGCCCATTGTGAAAACCCGCGATTGATTGACGTTAAAATTGCCCGACGTGAAAGCGTTTAAATCGCCCGTTTGTTGCGCCACGATGCCGAGTTTATCTGCCCCCTTTTTGATACCTCCGAGCGAACCCGCTAAACCGACATTCACTTCACCATTTGGTACGGCTAAGTTAATATCGCCACCTGCTAAGGTTTTGATTTGACTGAAAACCAGTGACACATTGCCGCTTGCAGCTTCGGCTTTTTTAGAAAATAACAACTCGATTGCATCATAGCCTTTTTGATAAATAGCTTTGCGGTCAGCATCTGTCGCGACTGCCGCGCTTGCCGCAGAATCTTTGATTTTTTCAAAAAGTGACGTGAGTTCGGTTTTTTCAACAGGCGTTGTCGAACCTGCAATCAACGAAATGCTTGCGCCTTTGGGTGATAAAACCGTGTTTTTGGTGTTGCCAATCGTGTTAATCCCCGCACTGCCACCTAAACTGATATTTCGACCCGCTTGGACTTGCAATTCGCCTGCGCCTGCGAGTTCAAATTGTTTGTCATTGGCTTGGACGTTGCCGTTTTCATCGACAATTGCATCGAAGGTGATGTCACGTCCTGCGCTGACTTTGGTGATGTCGCTGCCACTCAAATTTTGCCCTGCAAAACTCAAATTCTGAATGTCACGTCCCGCGCTAAACTGCGTCACTTTGGGCAAGAAAAATGTCACGTCAGAATTTGATGAAAACGCGATATTGCCTAAATTTGCGATAATTTTTGGCGTGTTTTCATTTGTCAAAAATAGCGATTTTTCAGCATGAACCAAACGCGGATTTGGTGTTGACGCATCGAGATATTCGCGCGTGCGAATTAAACCGTCACTCAAACTACCTTCCATTTGTTGGGTTGGATTTTTTGCCGTTGGCAAAAATGCTGCGTCAGCATCAGACATATTGATTGAAATCACTTGCCCCGCCGTTTCATCTACGCCGATATTGTTGCCTGCGAGCAGTTCTAATTTTGCTTTGGCATCGGGGAAAATCGTCATCGAATGATTCAAGTTCAAATCACCTGATAACGCGGCAACTTTCAATGAAGCTGGATAAACGGCGTATTCAAAACCTGTTTCAGAGTCATTTTCACGTCCTTTTGCGGTTTTAATCGCGGCAATATCGTTTTGCAAGGTGATATTTCCCGCTGTTGCCGAAAGTGAAACGCCGCTATTTTCACCGTAAGTGAAAAAGCGTGAATCGCCGCTACGATTTGGCAATACGGTTTGTTTTAAAACGGTTGGATTGAAAACCGAACCAATAACAACATTTTGTCGCGCTTGAATGTTAAAGTTTGCGTCGCCGAGTTGCACCAACGCGCCTAAATTGGATTCGCCAGAACCTAAAACGCTTCCATCTGCATTGAGTGTTGCTGTTCCTAATCCGACAAAATACTCACCGCCAACAATGTTATTGCCTGCGTTAATTTTTAAATCACCACCGCCATTGATAACCGTGCCTGTTTGTGTCCATTGATTTGTTGCTTCGTCGCTGAGTTTGCCAAACGGTTTGCCCGTGGTTGGGAGCATCGCAGATAAATTTGAAATATCACCGACAGCGTTAATTGTGATGTTGCCGCCACCTAATGCACCGATGTTTTGATTGAAAAAGTGAACACCTTTATCGTCGTTTGCGCTGTCGCCACTCAGGTTGATTCCCCAAGCGGTTGGTCGAGAATTTTCAGAAATGACACCGCTACGCACGAGCCAATCACTAATTTCTTGCCCCGTATCGATGCCTGAAATGTTTTTACCTGCGTTTAATTTAATTGAACCGCCTTGCGTTGGATATTCAGCAACCCGAAATTGCAAGCCGATTAAATTTTCATCGACATAACCGTAACGCAACAGCTCGTTCATTTGCTTTGCGTCTAAACGATTTAAATAATCGGCTTCTGTTTCATTCGCTTTTTTAGCTGGTATGCCTGCAATTTCACCATTTAAAAGTTGAGTTTTGGTAAATTCAGCGGGTTTTCCTGCGGTGTAAATGGCGGCGGCAAATTTTGAATCGCTCGGCGTTTCTGCAACAGCCGTTTCATCGACAAATTCAGCATCGGTTGCAGTAACAACAAGCGGTTTTGCCGCGCCTTTGACAAATAAAATATCTTCACCTGCGGCAATCTCAATTTTGCCAGTTCCCGTTCTAACAGCGACTTGCACAGCGTCAGTTGAGGGTTCGCCATATTCATCAACTGGAAAATACTCGCTGGCAAGTTTGACATTTTTACCTGCTGCGATTTTGTAATTCCACGATGCGCCTGATTGCAAAACGTCTTGATAGATATTTTCAGGGTCAGTGCCTAGCAATTCGCCGTTTGCAAATGCGTCAGTGAGTGAAGCGTTAATGAGTACATTGCCTTTTGCGTTAAGCGTTAAAAAGCCTGCAACATTTTTATTGCCTTGTCCGTCATTAAAACGCCAGTTTGTCGTTGATTCGCTTGTTTCTTCGTTAGTTGTTTTGCTCGCAAAATCCCACGTTGTAGACAGCGTTAAGTCACTGTCGCTCCGCAATTCAATACCTGGAGAAAGTGAAATTTTTGCACCTGAATTATTTTTTAATTTTGGCGCAGCATTCATGAAATCAGAGGTTTCAGTTTGAACTTGTGCAATTATTTCACTGTTAATGTTGCTTTGATTTTCATAAACGCGAGTGGCTTCTAAAACAGCATTTTCACTTTTAATTGCGGTGTTGATTGCGCTGACAGCAATTCTCATTATGAAAATACTTTCCAAATCAAATGGTTGTACCTATAAAAAATAGATTTGGTTTTAGAGCCTATAGAGTCCAAACTTTTTCGTGGTCGCAAAGCCTTGTACAACAAGGGGGCAAAAATGGTCACTT
>CAINDC010000044.1 GCA_903847275.1 uncultured Pseudomonadota bacterium | reverse complement strand
TAGAGCTACACTCCCGACTCGAAAGACGTTTTTTGATGATATTCGGGCATTAACTCGATATATTTGCTTTGACAATTGGCGACAGATGCTCGAATTTATGCTCAAAGGTCTTGAAATACCTATTCCTACGACCGCTTGATTGCATAATGAGAATTGCTGCTTAAATACTCAACCTTACACCAATCCAACCAGCACGTGGCGCGGCTGGCGAAACAAAACGTCCGTCATTATAATCGGCACCTAAAACATCACTTGCCTGACCATAAACGCCAAACGTGTTGTAATTCGTATCAAAGAGATTATTTACTTTGCCAAACAACGTGAAATTTTTGGTGAATTTATATTCCGCTGTGCCGTTGAAAACCCAATAACCTGAAAGTGGCGCAGTCATATTGCTTTCGTCACCGCGAAAAACTTGATTGCCGCTGTACATTCCATTAATTCCAAGCGATACTTTTTTCAACAAATCGACGATCAACGCAGCTTTGAAAATATTCGCGGGAATACTTGAGATTTTGTCGCCTTTTTGAACGGCCACAATTTCATCCACGTTTAACGGGTTTTGAATGTTAAAACCGTTCAGATATTGCGCGTTCAGATAAGTGTAATGTGTTGAAAAATGCCAATCGTCAATCGCACTAAAAACACTTTCTTTGTTGATTGATGTTCCCGCTTCGATGCCGTAACGCTGCGTTTGTCCGACGTTGCTGAAATAACCTTGGCTGGCGATATTTCCGGCACGATGAAAAATAATATCGTTGTTATTCACGGCGTGAAAATAACCCAAATTCCAATCCCATTTTCCATTAACAACGTCATTTAAATTGCCACGAAAACCACCTTCCCACGTTTTAGCGACCACTTGTTGCAACGGCGGATCCGACAAAAATGAATTCGGCAATTTACACGGAGCTTCGGGGTCGGCGCAACTCAATTCCATTGGTGTGGGCGCACGCGCAGATTCGGCATAATTGCCGTAAATATTCACATTTTTCAAAAGCTGATACGTCAAACCTGCCGACGGATTCAACCGTTCAAAAGCGTGATTGCCGTTTAAATTTTTCTCAGCATCGTTGATATATTGGTCTTTCATATCGACGCTGATATGGTTGTAACGTCCTGCAATCGTGGCGGCGAGTTTTTCGGTAATCGAAAACGTATCGGTTAAAAATACGCCAACGGCTTCGGTTTTTGCATTCAAACGCACTTTCGATTCATCGACATAAAAGCCGCTGCCAATCGTGCCGCGACTTGCGCTTAATGAGCCTAATTCTGTATTTGACGAAAAATGCGTTTCTGCCGAGTCATAACTTGCGCCAACGGTTAAATTATTTTCGTGTTTGAACAAATCGCCGGTGAAAGCGGTTTGCAATGTGCCGCCTTTGCTCCGCATTTGGGTTGCGCTGGTGTTGCGTGTCGCGCCATCGACTGAATTATCAAAAACAACCGCATTGCCATTTGTGTCGATGACAGGATTTTCGCCGCACAATAAACCTGAGCCATCCGCGCATTCGCCATAATCGCTGTTGTCGCCGTTAAAAGTTCGCATTCTATTTTGACGAAAATAAGCATTGCTGCTGACTTCAATGTTATCCGTCACGTCATAACTGCCCGCCAATTCCGATAAAAACATTCGCGTTATCGTTTGATCATAATGGGTGAAAATCGCTTTGCGGTTTTGCGCCAAAAGTTGAATCGGCGTGGGGCCATTTCCGCGCAAATCATTGTCGTTTGCGCTCAATGTTAAATCGAGCGAGCCTTTATCGCCGCGCCAACTCAACGCGCCAAAACCTTGAGTGGCTTTGGTTGGTGAAAAATCACGC
>CAINDC010000043.1 GCA_903847275.1 uncultured Pseudomonadota bacterium | reverse complement strand
TGCGCCTATTGCAGTTTAAAACACAAAAAAATGCTTCAAAAGGATCAAAATAACAACAAAACCAGCTATTTCATAAAATTTCAGCTCCAAATTTTAGCATGGAAATTTTGACGAAATGTTCTGCTCTATTTTTAGAGATTCCCTATAGACGCAAAACTGGAATGAAAAGTTGAAATTACCTTTGAACTAAACAATCGCCTACTAATTTCGACGATTGTTTAATGTGAATTGAACGATAAATTTTGTGTGAACGTTACGCCGAAAATGAAGAGCCACAACCACAAGTCGTGGTGGCATTTGGATTACGAATGACGAATTGTGCGCCACTTAAATCATCTTTGTAATCAATTTCCGCCCCCGTCAAATAGCCAATGCTGGTTGAATCAATTAACACAGTCACGCCATTTTTTTCGATTTGTGTATCGTCATCATTAACTTCTTCGTCAAAGGTGAAACCATATTGAAAACCAGAACAACCGCCGCCCGAAACATAAACCCGCAATTTTAAATTGTCGTTACCTTCTTCAACAATCAAATCGTGAACTTTAGTGGCTGCGCTGTCAGTAAAAATAATCGGTGAAGTCATAATAAATAATGTTTTGTTAAGAATTGAAAGTAGCTCGAATTATGGCTATTCCTAGTATTACAGTCAAGAATTACGGATACAACGCTACTGTTGCTAAACCTTGATTTTCTGGCAACCCAAAACGTAAATTCATGGATTGCACTGCTTGACCTGCTGCACCTTTTACTAAATTATCAATCACAGACAAAATCACCAACGTTTTACCGCCTTGTGGTAAATGTAAGGCAATTTGACAACGATTACTGCCACGAACATTGCGCGTGTCAGGATGTGAACCGAACAGCAAAACATCGACAAATTCTTCATTCGCATAATGTGTTTCATAAAGATTTTGCAATTCTTCCACACTTATTTCATTGGTCAATGTCGCATACAATGTCGCGTGAATACCACGAATCATAGGCGTTAAATGTGGCACAAAAGTTAAATTTACCGATTGTTTCGCCATCGCAGTTAAACCTTGTGTAATTTCAGGTAAATGCCGATGACCACTCACCGCGTAGGCTTTAAAACTTTCGCCTGTTTCGCTCATCAATGTCGCAATTTCAGCTTTTCGACCTGCACCACTTACACCCGATTTCACATCAGCAATGACATTCAAATCGATACAACCTTTTTCAAGTAACGGTAAAAAACCCAATTGCACTGCTGTTGGATAACAACCCGCACAAGCAATTAAGTCCGCATTTCTCAACGCATCACGATGAATTTCTGGTAAGCCATAAACGGCTTGAGCAATCAAATCAGGGCAAGTGTGTGTCATTCCATACCACTGCTCCCATTCCGCCACGTTTTTCAATCGAAAATCTGCCGATAAATCGATGATTTTAATGCCACGCTCAAGTAATTCTTTTGCCATTAACATAGCTGTACCATTAGGTGTAGCGAAAAAAACGACATCACAATTCTCTAACGATTCAATCGATGGCAAACAAAAGGTTAAATTTTTCAAATAACCACGCAGACTTGGATAAAGTGCATCAACACGCATTCCAACATCAGAACGTGATGTCACTGCGGTAATTTCTACATCGGAATGTAATGCCAAAATGCGTAATAATTCCACGCCCGTATAACCTGTACCGCCGACAATACCTGCATTAATCATATTTCTTCCTCCTTTAGACCGTCACGCCCCACATATCGTAATCGTCAGCGTCTTCGATTTCGACTTGAACAAAATCACCGACTTTTAAATGAGTCGCGCCATCAATAAAAACTTGCCCGTCAATTTCAGGTGCATCGGCTTTACTTCGTGCTACCGCACCTTCTTCGACGACTTCATCAATTAAAACGGTTTCGATTCGACCGATTCGGCGTTGCAAACGTGCCGCGCTTATTTCAGCTTGATGTGCCATGAAACGCGCCAAACGTTCTTGTTTTACTTCTTCGGGAACGGGATTCGGTAAATCATTTGCTCCCGCGCCTTTTACGGGTGAGTAAGCAAACGCGCCGACGCGGTCTAATTGTGCTTCACTTAAAAAATCTAAAAGTTCTTCAAATTCACTTTCAGTTTCACCAGGAAAACCCACGATAAACGTACTTCGCAACGTAATATCAGGACAGACTTCGCGCCACGCTTTGATGCGCGTTAAATTATTTTCACTGGCAGCAGGACGCGCCAT
This sequence comes from uncultured Pseudomonadota bacterium, assembly GCA_903847275.1. Lineage (GTDB taxonomy): Bacteria > Pseudomonadota > Gammaproteobacteria > Methylococcales > Methylomonadaceae > UBA10906. The sequence continues at coordinate 6,156 of CAINDC010000043.1, read as the reverse complement.
CGCTTTTAAAATACGCGAATTTGAATGTTGAAATGGAATATCCAAATACGGCAAAATTTTTCCTTCTGCCATTAACGGAATGACGTTATCAACGTGCGGATACGGATAAACATAGTGCATACGAACCCAAATTCCCAAATCACCCAACGCATCGGCTAAATCATAAAAACGGGTTTGATACGATTTACCACGCCAGTCATGTGGCGCGTATTTCAAATCTAGCCCATAAGCACTGGTATCTTGCGACACAACGAGCAATTCTTTCACGCCTGCATTTGCTAAATTTTCAGCTTCACGCAAAACGTCATCAATCGGACGACTCACCAAATCGCCACGCATCGATGGAATAATGCAGAATGTGCAACGATGATTGCAGCCTTCTGAAATTTTCAAATACGCATAATGATTGGGCGTAAGTTTGATGCCTTGCGGCGGCAATAAATCTAAAAATGGTTGATGTGGCGCGGGAAGATATTCGTGAACAGCGGCAACCACTTCATCGAAAGCGTGTGCGCCCGTGACTTTCAAAACTTGCGGATGACGAGCGCGAATTTCTGCCTCGCGTGAACCTAAACATCCTGTGACAATCACTTTGCCATTTTTCGCCAACGCTTCACCGATACTGTCGAGTGATTCTTCCACAGCTGAATCGATAAAACCGCAAGTATTTACCACAACCAAATCGGCGTTTTCATAAGTTGGTGAAACTTGATAACCTTCGGTGCGTAAAGTGGTCAAAATACGTTCGCTATCCACCAACGCTTTTGGACAACCCAAACTAATAAAACCAATGTGTGGTGCGCTCATCAAAAAATCCGTTAAAAATAGTTAAAAATAAGTGAGTTTAGACGGAATTATAGCACGCACAGAAAAATGATTTTTATCGGTAGCAGTGTTAGAATTCAAGCCATTATTTGAAACCCGTTGAATTAAAAAATGACGATTAACTCTCATTCATTCCCCGCTGTAGAATTTAAAAGCAGCACTTTTTCCGTGCCAGTTTTGAGTATTGCTAGTAATGATTTAATACTTATTCAACAACTGCTTGACGAGAAAATAAAACTTGCACCTGAATTTTTCAAACATTCTCCCGTTGTTGTTGATTTGGGAGAGGTGAACAAAAAGCAATTAGCTTTAGATTTTGAAGATTTAGCCACAGTAATTCGTAAAACTGGATTATTTACCATCGGAATTCGTAACAGCAATGAGGCTCAACAAGCTCAAGCAATTTCATTGGGTATTCCAGTCAATACTGCACCAACCAGCGATGTGCGAGTAGAAAACCGAAAACCGAAACCAATTACCGCACCCGCTGATGATGAGTTTGTCACAAACGATTCCACTACCGTGACAATTACCAAACCTATTCGCTCGGGGCAACGGATTTATTCGTTTGGCGATTTGATTGTGTTAGCGCAAGTGGGAGCGGGCGCAGAAATTTTAGCAGAAGGAAACATTCACGTTTATGGCACATTGCGTGGACGCGCATTAGCAGGTGTTCAAGGCAATACGGAAGCCCGAATTTTTTGTTCCGATTTACAAGCTGAACTGATTTCAATTGCAGGTAATTACAAAATTAGTGACGATATTCATGGGGCAGTTGCAAATACGCCCGTTCAAATTTATTTACAAAAAAATACCTTAGTCGTTAAACCGATTATTTAACTGACTCAATAAAAAGATTCTTTGGAGGATTATAAGTGGCACGAATTATTGTTGTAACTTCAGGCAAAGGCGGCGTGGGTAAAACAACCACCAGCGCGGCAATTTCTATGGGGTTGGCGAAAAAAGGACATAAAACAGTTGTTATCGATTTCGACGTAGGTTTGCGAAATTTAGATTTAATTATGGGCTGCGAACGCCGCGTTGTGTATGACATTATCAATGTCATTAACGGCGAAGCTACGTTGAATCAAGCGTTAATTAAAGATAAAAACTGCAATTTATTATCCATTTTGCCAGCTTCACAAACACGAAATAAAGACGCACTTACATTGGAAGGCGTTGAAAAAATCTTAGAAGAATTATCCAAAGATTTTAAATATATTGTTTGCGATTCTCCCGCAGGTATTGAAACAGGCGCACATTTGGCAATGTATTTTGCCGACGATGCGTTTGTTGTTACCAATCCTGAAGTATCGTCGGTTCGTGATTCTGATCGAATGTTAGGATTACTTTCAAGCAAATCTCGTCGAGCAGAACGCGGCGAAGAACCAATTAAAGAATACTTGTTATTATCACGTTATTCACCAGAGCGCGTGAAATCTGGAGAAATGTTGAGTTTAGATGATGTTCAAGACATTTTATCGTTGCATTTATTGGGCGTAATTCCCGAATCAAAATCGGTGCTTACATCTTCAAACGCTGGCACGCCCGTTATTCTTGATGAAAAAAGCGATGCAGGACAAGCCTACGCAGACATCGTGGCGCGTTATTTAGGCGAAACTAGACCGCATCGTTTTATTGACGAGAAAAGTGGTTTTTTCAGGAAATTATTCGGGGGTAAATAAAATGAGTTTACTCGATTATTTCAGGAGTTCTAAGGCTAGTTCTGCATCACTCGCCAAAGAACGTCTACAAATTTTAGTGGCTTACGAACGTTCATCGGACAGTCAACCCGCTTATTTACCCGAATTACAAAAAGAATTACTCGCTGTGATTCAACGTTACGTCAATATCAACAAAGACGCGATGACGATAAATTTAGAGCAAACCGACAATCGGGAAACGTTGGAACTTAACATTGTTTTACCAGACGCGCACCGTGTTTAAATCATGAAAAATTTGAAATTATTCGTCATTTTAATTTGTACTTTAGCGACGTTATCAGGTTGCAGCACAAAAAAAGTGCGAACAAATCCTCATGCAATCGCCGACCGTCGCGCAACAGATACTGTCGAGACAGATAAAGATGTTGAAACCGACATCAAAGAAGAATTGCGTGATGATAATGAGATTCGCCGTTTTTCTCATGTGAATGTTAATGTTTACAACGGGGCGGTTTTGCTGACGGGTGAAGCGACAAATGAAGCCATTAAAAGCAAAATTATCGAAATAGCGCGTGTCATAAAAAATGTCAAAATGGTTCACGACAATTTAATCGTGGATTATCCGAGCGATAATTTATCTCGGGCGAACGACCGTCGAATTACTCAAAGTATTAAACAAGCACTCACACAAATTCACGATTTACCGAATTTCGATTCGTCTCTGATTAAAGTCGTGGTTGAACAAAGTACCGTTTATTTAATGGGGCGTGTGCATCGGGATGAAGGGACGGTGGTTATTAACGTGATTCGCCTTGAACCCGATATTCGTCAGGTGATTACTGTTTTTGATTACATCGATTAAAACAAAAAATGAGCGTGATTTTTCACGCTCATTTGCCATTTCTCAAAACATCCCCCTTTTATGAAAAATCTCCCCGCTGAATTTCTAACCGTTTTAAAAAAAATTTTCCCAAAAAACGATATTTTGACTGAACCCGAAGAATGTTGGACTTACGGTTACGATAACAGCCGCCGTCATGCGTTGCCGCAAGTCGTGGTTTTCGCTATCACACATGAACACGTTTTAAAAACTGTTCAACTTTGCAATGAATTCGACATCGCAATCACCGCACGAGGTCGAGGAACGGGTACAACAGGCGCGATTGTGCCATTGCACGGCGGTTTGGTTTTGTCGTTGGAACGCATGAAACAAGTGTTGGATTTTTCGCCTGACAATCGTTACATCAAAGTTCAAACCGGCATCACCAATCAAGAAGTGCAAGATTACGTCAAAAGCGCAGGATTTTTCTGGTCGCCCGACCCAACCAGCGCGGCATTTTGTAGCGTTGGCGGCAATTTGGCGTACAACTCCGCCGGGCCAAAAGCGGTGAAATACGGCACGCCGCGCGAAAATACACTCGGTTTACGCGTCGTCACGGGTGCTGGACACGAAATGAAAGTCGGCGTTTACACCAGCAAAGGCGTGGTTGGTTACGATTTGACCCGCTTAATTATTGGTTCGGAAGGCACATTAGCCATTATCACCGAAGCGACGTTGAAACTCACGCCGTTACCCGAAGCGAAAAAAACGTTGCGGGCGATTTATAAAACGGTCGGTGATGCCGCGCAAGCTGTCGCGGCTGTGATGTCGCAACCTGTCGTACCGTGTGCGTTAGAATTTATGGACGGCAACGCGATAAATATGATTCGCCATTACACCGAAACCGATTTGCCCGAAAATGCCGGCGCAATGTTGATGATTGAAGTCGATGGTCAAGCGGAAGGCTTGGATTATTCCGCCGAAAAAGTCATCAACGCCGCGACCAATGACGGGCTAATGTCGATGCGTTTGGCGAAAAATGCTGCCGAAGTAAAAGCACTTTGGGATACGCGAAAAGCGTTGTCACCTGCCCTGCGAAAAGTTGCCCCGAAAAAAATCAATGAAGATGTCGTGGTTCCCGTGACTGAAATTCCCGCGTTAATCGCAGGTTTAGAATTGCTGTCGAAACAATACGAATTACCAATTATCAATTTTGGTCACGCGGGAAATGGCAACATTCACGTTAATTTATTACTCGACCCCGACGACCCAATTCAAAGCAAAAAAGCCCACGCTTGTTTGGATGAAATTTTCTCGTTGGTGTTGAAATTGAACGGCACATTATCGGGCGAACACGGCGTGGGTTTGGAAAAACGCGATTTTGTAGACCGTGAATTAGATGCAAATTCACTCAATTTAATGCGGGCAATTAAACGCCAATTCGACCCCAAAAACTTATTAAATCCTGACAAAATGTTGCCTGTCCTTTCTTAGTCGGATTACGCTTCGCTAAGTCGGATTACGCTTCGCTAATCCAACCTACCTTTATTACTTAAAATTTTATGAACGAAACTTTAAACACGTTAACCACCCTGCGCGATTATATGCGTTGGGCTTCAAGCCGTTTCACCGCCGAAAAATTGTCTTTCGGTCAAGGCACGACGACCGCATTGGACGAAGCGGTTGCGCTGGTTTTATATGCCGTCAATCAGCCTTATCATTTATCAGCGAATTTTTTTGATTGCGTGTTGACACTCGAAGAACGCCAAACGGTTTTTGATTTAATTGAACGCCGCATTAACGAGCGCATTCCGGCGGCATATTTAACCAAAGAATCCATTTTTATGAACTTGTCGTTTTATGTTGATGAGCGCGTTTTAATTCCCCGTTCGCCCGTTGCCGAATTGATTGAACAACGTTTTGAACCGTGGGTTGAAGAAGAAAATGTCGAACGTATTTTAGATTTATGTACGGGCAGCGGGTGTATCGCGATTGCTTGCGCTTATGCGTTTCCAAATGCGATGGTTGATGCGGTCGATTTGTCGCCCGAAGCCTTGGAAGTCGCTGAAATCAACATCGAAAAACATCACACACAAGAATCGGTCACGACGTATTATTCCGATTTATTCAACAAATTGCCGCCGACGAAATACGACATTATTATCAGCAATCCGCCGTATGTGTGTTTGAACGAATGGGAAAATTTGCCGCCCGAATTCCACGCTGAACCCGATATGGCTTTCAAAGGTGGCACGTCGGGTTTGGATTTGGTGTTGCGGATTTTGAGCAACGCGAAAGCCTATTTGAGCGAACACGGCATTTTGGTGGTCGAAGTCGGCAGCAGTTCGGAAACGTTGCAAAATTTATTACCCGACGTGCCGTTTTATTGGTTGAATTTTGAACGGGGCGGCGACGGCGTATTTTTGCTGACGGCGGAACAAGTTTCAGATTTTCACGATACATTTACCAACGCTTTGAAAAAACATCATTGAGAAATACAAAATGAAAATCACGCTTAAAACACTTCTGACATTTGGACTTTTGGACTTTTGGACGGCGTTGGTGCATAAATAACAGTTAAAACAAGCATCCCTATTTCTGGTCAGCAATTCTCATTATGAAAAATAATTTAAAATCAAATAGATGGAATCGAAATTTGAAATTTTCAGTTCCTGTAATTATCAAGAATTCAACTTGCTGAGTAAGTGACCATTTTTGCCCCCTTGTTGTACAAGGCTTTGCGACCACGAAAAAGTTTGGACTCTATAGGCTCTAAAACCAAATCTATTTTTTATAGGTACAACCATTTGATTTGGAAAGTATTTTCATAATGAGAATTGCTGGTAT
>CAINDC010000042.1 GCA_903847275.1 uncultured Pseudomonadota bacterium | reverse complement strand
TTTTTGCCTGAAATTCAATTGGTTGATTTTTGAAGTCGGGAGTCATTTTGCGTTTTTGTTTTTGGTTTTTTATCAACATTGAGAGGAAAAAATGCACGCTTATTATGAAATGGAAACTCACATTCCAAGCAATCATCAATTACAAATTCAATTGCCTGAGATTATTCCAACGGGGCGAGCGAAAATTGCGGTGATTTATGAATTAGCAGAAACAAAAAATAATGCGGGTTTGGCGTTAAAAACATTTTTGGCTAAATATCAGAACGAGGATATTGATGTGGATACGCAAATTTTTGAACAACACAGAAAAACCGAAGTGGATAGAGATTTTCGGTTATGAGTTTGATTTATTTGCTGGATACAAACACGATTTCAGAACCATTAAAAGTAAAACCGAATCTGCAAGTTGTTGAAAATATCGAGCGTTATCACGAAAAAATAGCGATTGCGGCAATGGTTTTTTATGAGTTAATTCGAGGTGTTGAGTTATTGCCAGATTCAAAAAAGAAATTGAAAACGATGGATTATATTGAATCAGTGGTTGTTCGTTTTCCGATTTTGCCCTATTCCAAAGAAGCCGCTAAATGGCACGGTGAAACAGCGGCACGCTTACAATTGCAAGGAAAAACACCACCTTTTGTTGATACGCAAATTGCCGCGATAGCCAAAGCACATGAATTGTGTTTAGTGACTCGCAATGTAGAGGATTTTCAATACTTCACCGATTTAAAAATTGAAAATTGGTTTGATGAATAACGGTAGTTATTTTGTGTTTTTGTTTTTGGTTTTTTATCAACATTGAGAGGAAAAAACGAATGATTATCTTGGTCGGTTCTGAAAAAGGTGGCGTAGGCAAATCCACGTTAAGTACAAATTTTGCGGTGTTGCTTGCCTCTCTGAAAAAAGACGTGGTTATCGTTGATACGGATAGACAAAGTACCAGTGCCAACTGGGCGCAGTATCGTGAAGAAACAGAGCAACCTCGAATTGATTGCATAAGGCAATATGGAAATCTGACTAAAACACTTGAGAGTTTGAACACTCGTTACAACATCGTGATTGTTGATTGCCAAGGTTCTATTTCCAAAGAACTTCAAACGGGGTTGTTGGCGGCAGACATAGTGATTATGCCATTTCGTCCGTCTCAGTGGGATTTAGACACATTACCATCAATGCTAGAAGTGATTGAAACAGCCAAGAACTTCAATTCAAAATTGAATGCTTGTGCGGTAATGACAATGTGTCCAACTAACTCGCGTATTGGAGAGTTGGAGGAAGCAAGAGAGTTCTTCGCCGCTTATCCAGAGGTAACGCTTCTGAAAAATGTTTTCTTTGACCGAAAAGTTTACAGAGACGCGGCAAGTTCTGGACTTGGAGCGATTGAATTAAACAATGATAAGGCAACAGCCGAAGTTCATGATGTATGCAAAGAAATAATATCGATATATTTATCAAAAATAGAGGGAAATCATGGCGAGTAATCGTAAGCGTGGAATTAGTCTACGTCCCACGTTAGCAAAGGTTCCAGTGACAGGAAACGAACTCACTTTGCTTGATGGTTCATCATTTGATGCTGAGGACTATTTTGACAGTCTGCATGGTATGTCAACTGAGCAGCTTGCTAACCAGTATGCCAGTATTAACAGTCAGTCGCAGATGATGAAAGGGTTGATATTACTGAAAGCAAGAGAGCAATTTCCTTCTAACATCGAATTTGGCGACTGGGTGAATTCCGTCCACGCATTGTGCGTGGACGGTCAACAAGTCAGAAATCGTTATATGCACCTTGCTAATTTTTTCAAATCAAGAGCAATGACGGGAATATCAATTACGGCAGCTTATCAAATATCTAAACCTGACAATGACAGTGTTGCAGTGGAAGTCTATGAGGAAGTAATCAATAAAAATTTGCCTGTCAAAGATATAACACGATTGATTAGGCAAAAGAAAGCCATCACTGGTGCAGCATTTGATAAGCATCATGACTCTGTGGTTACGCCTAAGTCTATGTCAGAAAAAAAAGGGAATGACGTGAGACCTATAATTTCGCCTGAAAATGCAAAAATAGTAATGGATATGGTTGATGGTTTAGGCTTGCAAATAGCCGATGCTGTGGCATTGCTTGAAGATTGCATTGAAAAATTAAAGCTCAAAAAATCCTTTGAATAATTTGATGCTACTAAGAATTTAGAAGTATATATCGAAATATCGTTTAAATCCCCGCCAGCGACTGAAAATCACTTCAGTCATACATGTATGGCACCAGAGTGAAATAATCGTCTTTACGGGGCATTTAAAAAGCATTCTGGTGCAATGAGGGATGTTATTGTTAGATATATGTGTCTAATGAGTTTGATGTGTCATTTATTCCCATCTCATTGTTGCTCAATGGCTTAAAGAATTAACGCACGTCTTCGTGAAAACCCGATAAACAAGAATTTGCTTATGGGAAAGTCGGGGATTTTTCAGTAGATATTTTGTAATTTAATCTAAAACGGACAAACGATATTCTCTTGTTTGTTTTTTACTTTTTTGTTTTTTACTTTTTAGGGAGTTTTTTATTGTTTAAAATCAATGTGCTGCAAGGGGATATGTATAGGGATTCGTTGCAATATGTATAGGGATTCGTTGCAATATGTATAGGGATTCGTTGTTGTGCTTTTTGTGGCACATTATAATTTATATATTTATTTTAAAATCAATGCGTTGGGAGCGGATATGTATAGGGATTCGTTGCAATATGTATAGGGATTCGTTGTAGGGTTAGCGCGTAACAATGATAGAATCAACAGCACCGTTTTCAAATTTCACACACCAGTATGTTAGAACCAATTCCTCTAAAATCATTGACTGTTGTCAAGCACAATTGCCTTGTTGACTCTGCATACAGCATGGGAGTTTTTGAGCAGCGAATACTTCTCACCTGCATTGCCAGAATAGATTCAACAAAGAGTATCGATGAAAACAGAACATTTACTATCTTTGTTGATGACATAGCCGACATAGCTGACATCAGCAAAGAATCGACTTATTCACAACTAAAAAATGCCTGTGAAACGTTAGCAACCAATCGAACGACTGTGGAGCTTTTCAAGAAAACAGTAAAAATTAACTGGATGAGTATGGTTAGTTATGTCGAGGGACAGGGGATGGTAGAGTTACGCTTTACGCCAGAAATTGTGCCTTTTCTTACTCAAATTAAACAAAATTTCACACAGTACAAGTTGGATAATGTTTCAAAATTTAAATCGTCCTACAGCTTTCGTCTCTACGAGCTAATTAATCGATGGGGGGGCAAAGAGTACGTTGTTCCTGTTTTGTGGCTTAGGGAGCGTTTATTATTGACCGATAAGTATGTAAAGATTGCCGAGTTTAAAATATGGGTAATTGACATCGCAGTGAAAGAAATAAACAAACACTCAAACATGAGCGTCCAATATGAGCAAATAAAGCGAGGTAGAAACATTGTTGCATTTCGATTTATTTATTCGCGAAAACAAGGTAATAAAGCATCACTGGTCGATATTCCAGATATGCAATCAGTAGCCGAATCACTGGTTTCACATTCTATTGAGTCTAAAATCGTAATTGACATTGTTCAGTTCAACGACAAAGAAAAGATAGTCGCTCAAAACGCATTAGCAAAAGTTCCAGAAGATACGCAACAGACGATTTTGAAACTGCTTAAAGCTGCCATTGCAAAGGGTGATGTAAAATCACCAATTCGTTACCTTAATGGACTGGTTAGCAAAGCGTTGACTGGTGATTTGGATGTGACGATATTTGCTGCTAACACCTTACCAATAAACGATTTTGACAAACAAGCTCGCCGCGAAGAGAAGATTAAGAAAATTTTTGCAAAGAGT
>CAINDC010000041.1 GCA_903847275.1 uncultured Pseudomonadota bacterium | reverse complement strand
GCAAAGCCTTGTACAACAAGGGGGCAAAAATGGTCACTTACTCAGCAAGTTGAATTCTTGATAATTACAGGAACTGAAAATTTCAAATTTCGATTCCATCTATTTGATTTTAAATTATTTTTCATAATGAGAATTGCTGCACGCACTGTGACAAGTTGTCACATAGCTAAAAAATAAAGTAATTTCAAAATCATCAATTTTCGATTTTGCGTAAAATTAAATCATCTGCATTGGTTTGTAGGGACTATCGTAAAATGCTCGTTGGACAAGAATAATTATCCAACACCTGTACATAATTTGCGCGTTCATAAGCACTTGGGTCAATCGCATTTTTGTGACTAACGCTGCCTTCGAGTTGCTCAATCGAAACATATTCATGCAAATCTAGCCATTGTTCTAATTCGGTCAGAATCTCGCTTAAACGTCCCACACCGTCTTTCAATAAAACACTGCAAAGTTGCACAACATCTGCTCCAGCAAGCAACGCCTTGATAATATCGGGCGTTTGATGAAACCCACCTGTTACGGCTAACGATAAATTTGTTCTACCATAAAGCAACGCTGTCCAACGAATTCTAAGCAATGCTTCTTGCGGCGTAGAAAGTTCTAATTTCGGCACAACTTCAAGCGTTTCCAAATCAATATCCGACTGATAAAAACGATTAAATAAGTTAATGCCACTCGCACCAGCCGCTTCAAGCTGTTTTGCAAAATGAATTGGCGAGCTAAATTGTGACGAAATTTTCATCGCAATCGGAATTTGAACGTGTGCTTTTAATTCACGCAAAATGTCCAAATAACGCGCTTCAACGGTTTCGCTATTTTCATCACCATTTGCCGCAAGATGATAAATGTTAAGTTCTAAAGCATCTGCGCCTGCTTGTTGCAATTCTTTTCCACAATCCACCCAACCGCCGAGCGAATCACCGTTCAAACTCGCAATAATCGGAATCGACAACCCCGCTTTGAGTTTTTGTACGTTTTCTAAATAACGTTCTCGGTAGGTTTGCACTTCGTGATGAATCGGGTGAAACGAATCCGATTCTCCATGCCCTAGCGATTGCTGATAAAAAAATCGCTCCATGTGTTGTTGCTCTGCGTTAATTTTTTCTTCAAATAACGAATACATCACCAGCGCAGATGCCCCGACATCTTCCAAGCGTTTCGCGCTGTTTAAATCTTTACTAAACGGTGACGCAGAAGGCACGAGCGGATTTTTGAGTGTTAAACCCAAATACGTTGTTGTTAAATCAACCATTGTTCACCTCTGCCGCTGTTTTAATTTGTACTTTGAGTGATGACACACTCGTTGTGTCGTCCCAATCGAGTTCTGAAAGTTGTTTGTAATAGTGATAGCGATTTTTTACATCTTGTTGCGCCTGTACCAAAAATTCTTCTGCCTCTTGCGGGTGTGTTTGCCACAACATACTGAAACGAGTTTCGGTTTGTGCAAATTCACGATACGAAATCGACGGTTCAGGTGAATCAAGTTGCATCGGATTTTTACCTTGTTTTAATCGGTTTGGATTGAAACGAAATAAATTCCAATGTCCACTTTTTACCGCTAAATCTTTTTTCGCGCTCGGTTTGCCACCTGCAGAGAATTTCGCCACTGCGCCACGCGGCGTAGATTTTGAGGTTTGTCCACCTGTATTTGAATAAACTTCGGTATCTAAAACCAAAATGTTCACATTCCGACCGCTTGCTAGAACATGGTCAAGTCCGCCATAACCAATGTCATACGCCCAACCGTCGCCGCCGATAATCCAAAGGCTTTTTTTGCATAACGAATCGGCGAGTTGCAACAGGGTTTGAGCCTCAAATTCAGGCAAATTTTGCAAACCTTGTTTGAGTGTTTCTACTCGTTCACGTTGTTCATAAATCCCAGTTTCGTTCGATTGGTCAGCGTTTAAAATGGCTTCGACTAATTCATTACCCACTTTTTCACGCAACGCAATCAGTAATTCTTGTGCGTGCTGCGTTTGTTTATCTAAAGCAACGCGCATTCCTAACCCAAATTCGGCGTTATCTTCAAATAGCGAATTACTCCACGCTACGCCACGACCTTCGGCGTTTTTTGTCCAGGGCGTAGTCGGTAAATTGCCACCATAAATCGACGAACAGCCTGTTGCATTAGCAACCAGCATTCGGTCGCCAAATAGTTGTGACGCGAGTTTGATATAAGGCGTTTCGCCACAACCCACGCACGCGCCCGAAAATTCAAATAGCGGTTGCATCACCATCGAACCTTTGATGGTATTCGGTTTGAGCAAACGGCAGTCATATTCAGGAATCGACAAAAAGAAATCCCAATTTTCCCGTTCTTGTTCACGCAATGGTGGTTGTGGTTGCATATTTAAGGCTTTACGACTGGCGTTTGATTTATCTCGAATGGGGCAAATATCAACACACAATGTGCAACCCGTGCAGTCTTCAGGCGCAACTTGATAACTCATTGCCAAACCTTCGGGAAAATCTTTGCCAAGCATCGGCGCGTGTTTGAACGTTTCGGGCGCGGCGGCAAGCAAATCGTTTGAATAAATTTTGCTACGAATTACCGCGTGTGGACAAACCATGACGCATTTGCCACATTGGGTACATAAATCGCTTTCCCAAACGGGAATTTCTAACGCTAAATTGCGTTTTTCATACGCCGCTGTGCCAGTTGGAAAGGTACCATCGACAGGCATTACGCTAACAGGCAGTGCATCACCACGCCCCGCGATAATTTCGCCAGTCACATTTTTAATAAAATCAGGCGCAGTATCTTTCATTCGCAAATTTAACGTAATCGGACTCCACACTTGCGCCTGCAACGGCACGGCGTGCAAACTCGAAAGCGTTTCATCAATCGCGTGCATATTTAATTCAACGATGCGTTTGCCTTTTTTGCCGTAGGTTTTTTCTACAGCGTACGGGTGCGATTAAAAGTGTGGGGGAATTCCATAACAGTTATGCCGCGACTGAACTACTCCAGTATTCTTGCCAATCATCATTGGCTCTAACAACTCGAAGCCTCAACATTGACTCGACATTATCAGTTATCCACCATGCG
>CAINDC010000040.1 GCA_903847275.1 uncultured Pseudomonadota bacterium | reverse complement strand
TGCGGACGGCGGCGAATGTGGAAGGCGACATGATTGGCAGTTTGATAGTACAAAAATTAGTGAAAGGGTCAGAACATGATTGAACTAAATGATTACACACTCGAAACCATTAGAATAATTGTAATGATTTTGGTCATATTTGCGGTTTTAGGTTTGGCGCGAATGCGTTAGTTTCTTATGACTTCATTTAGCGTTTTACGACACAAAAATTTTACCTTTTTTGTTATTGCACGCTTTCTCGCTACCGTGGCGGTGCAGATTCAAAGTGTTGCCGTTGGTTGGCAAATTTATCAACAAACCAATAATCCGCTGGATTTAGGATTGATTGGGCTGGCGCAATTTTTACCGTTTGCGTTGTTAATTCTGATTGCGGGGCATTTCGCTGATCAATGGAATCGTCGTTGGATTGTGTTGACGTGTTTTTTCATCGAATTACTATGTGGCTTGTTACTGCTACTTTTTGCGCGAGAAGGTTTAACGTCGGTAATTCCTGTGTTTGCGGTGATGGCATTATACGGCGTAGCGCGGGCGTTTATGATGCCAGCGGCGCAAGCAATTTTGGTCAATTTAGTACCGAGTGAAAGTTTAGCAGGTGCGGTGGCGTTGAATTCGTCGTTGTATCACATTGCCGTCATTGCCGCGCCACCATTAGGCGGCACGTTATATTTGTTCGGTACAGAAACGGTTTATAGCGTCGTTACAGTGTTGTTATCTATGTCAGTGTTATTGATGTTGCCAATTCAGGTGAATTTTGTAGCCAATAAACGTGAGCCGATGTCGTTGCATCGTGTTTTAGAAGGACTGCAATTTGTACGTTCACGTCCAATTATTTTGGGCGCGTTGTCGTTAGATTTATTGGCAGTATTATTTGGGGGCGCGACAGCATTATTACCCGCTTACGCGAACGATGTATTACACGTTGATTCTGTCGGTTTGGGATTATTACGCGGCGCACCTGCATTGGGCGCAACCATCACGGGAATTGTGTTAAGTTTTTTCCCGATTACACGACGCGTCGGTGCGTGGATGTTTACGGGCGTTTTGATTTTTGGTGGCGCGACAGTGTTGTTTGGCATATCAGAACAGTTTTATGTTTCGTTAGTCGCATTATTTTTCATAGGTATGGGCGATATGGTGAGCGTTTACATCCGACATATTTTGGTACAGCTAGAAACACCCGACGCAATTCGTGGGCGTGTCAGCGCGGTCAATTCGGTTTTTATTGGTGCGTCGAATGAGTTGGGCGAATTTGAATCAGGTATGACAGCCGCATTTTTAGGTGTTGTGCCAGCGGTGATTGTCGGCGGATGTTTAACGATAGGCGTAACACTGGTATGTATGTTCACATTTCCAGTGTTACGAAAAATGGATAGATTTCCAGAAGCGTGCGTCATACCAAAGCCGTCACGTTCTGTTCGTGTTTGACTGACACCCGTAAAAACTCACTACGCCCCACGACCACCGAAAAATCACCGAGTTTTGTCGCTAAACCCGTTCCAGCAGTTTCTCTTAATGTGTCATAACTTCCACCTTCAAGATGTAAAAATCGTTCGTCATCTTTTAAACGTCGTGTTTGTAAATGAAAACTGCCGCCCAATGTTCGGCTGCCATGTTTATCGCCACCCATTCCTTTGGTGACGGTGACGTTTTCAAGGGCATCAATCGGATATTGACCTAATGAAAAAAAAACCTGCGAAATTACCAAATAACGGCACGCCATCTAAGGTAAACATTCCTTGACCTGCTCCACCAGCCCCGCGTAAACTGACATTTGACATAGTTTCGCTGCTGCCTTGATGTGCCGTAACACATGGTTGACTTTTGATAACATTATTGAGATTTTCGCGTGGATTCGCTTGAAGTTTTTCCCTGTCGAATTCCATTTCCATTTTCGTTAGATTGGCGATTTCTTCAGTGACATTTTTTTCACTGTAAATAGTCATGGCATCTAATTCTGTGATTTCATCCGCTCTCAAATTTTTACAAAATAAAAAAATAAAACGAACAGCGTACTATGATTTTTTATTGTCATTTTCAAATCCACGCTAAAATCAAATTTAGGTTTGATTTTAACCATTTGTGTACAACTCTACAGCTAAAATTTTATAATCGGGCGTACTAATGTGAAAACTACCCGCAAATTATTTCGGAATCCTTTCCAATGAAAAAAAATGTCATCTACTTAATTTTCATAATGTTTTTAAGTTTTCAATTGATTGCTAATGCAGCTTTTGCGAAAGTAAATATATTAGAAATTAGTGCCACGAATCAATCCCGCATCTTATTGAGTTCCTATTTGGGCGTTTTGGAAGATTCAACGGGCAATTTAACGCTAGCAGATATTCAAAAAGAAGACGATGCACAACGATTTCAAACAGATTTTACTGCTGATAAACCATTAAATATGTCTTACACCTTGTCTGCATATTGGTTGCGATTAGAATTAGAAAATAATAGCGATAAACCGATTGAGCGCGTGTTAGATATTGACCATCCGTTACTTGAAAAACTCGATTTTTACTTTCAAACCGAAAACCAAAATTATCAAACCGTTCATACAGGCTATTCACAACCTCTTGAAAGTCGTCCCTATAAAAGTCGAATTTTTGCATTTCCGATTGTTTTGGCTGCTCACAGTCGCCACACCGTTTATTTACGAGTTCAAACAGAAAATGCCATGATTATTCCTGTTTTATTGTGGGTGCCTAATGATTTTCATATAAAAGAACGTAATGAGTATTCCATTCAAGCCATTTATTTTGGACTTGTGATTGCTATTGCATTACTAAATATTATTTTCGCGCTTGTTTCAAAAGAATTCGATTACTTGTTGTATGTCTGCATGATTATTTTTGTCGCATTGTCATTCATTGGCAACAGAGGCTTTGGCAGTGAATTTTTATGGCAGGATTTAACGTGGCTAAATCGAATAGCACCCTTAGCTTTTGGTTCTATTGCGTTAACATCACAGTTGTTTTTCGTTCGTCGAATGTTAGATACACCAATTTTGGTACCTAAAATAGATCGCATTTTAAAACTATTTATTGGCGTACAACTCATTATTCCAGTTGTATTACTGTTTACATTTCAATTCGCCAAATTTGTTCCCACTATTTTGGCTATTTCCGCATTTTTTGCCCTGACTGTCAGTGTCATTGGAATGCGAAAAGGAGCGCGTAATGCTTATTTTTTATTCGCCGCTTTTTCTCTATTAGCGATAGGTGTCATTGGAAATGCAATGCTCGTACTCGCACTCGTACCAGCAAACATTTTTACCATTCATAGTTCGCAAATCGGTTCAGTATTGGAACTTATTGTATTCACATTTCTTTTGATAGACCGTTATCAACTTATCCGCGAAGAAAAACAAAAAAATGCTATGCAGCTAATGATTGCTCATGATGAAAATAAACTGTTAAATCTTCAAGTGAATCAAATGCAGAAGTTAGAAAGTATCAGCCGCTTAACGTCAGGCATTGCTCACGATTTCAATAATATCTTGACGGGAATGTTGGGTTATAACGAATTAAATAAATTTTATTCTGACGATATTAAAGATGACGCATTGAGAGCAGATATTTTAAATAATTCGATTCAGGTTGAAAAAGCGGGTTATCGCGCTGTCGATTTAATCAAAAAAATGATGGCTTATTCTCGTCAAGGAACCATTAAAACAGATATTACGGTCAAGCCAACAATTGAAATTATTCATGAAGTTTTAGCGATGGTTCGCCCAGGTTTAACCAGTATTTTTAAAATTGAATTAGATGCACATACTGATTTAGATATCCAAATTGATGCTATCGATTTGCATCAAATTTTAACTAATTTATTGGTAAATGCGCGAGATGCGATGAAAGAGAATGGCGGTGAAATTATGGTTTCACTGAAGGTTGTGACGATTTCAAATAGCATTTGTACCTCTTGTGGAAAATTGGTTTCAGGTGAGTTTATTGTGTTGAGCATACAAGATCATGGCACAGGCATTGAGGAAGAAATTATTCACCGAATTTTTGATCCGTTTTTCACGACTAAAGTGGTTGGTGAAGGAACTGGTTTGGGATTATCGACAGTTAGCGGAATGGTTCATCATTCAAATGGTCATGTTTTTGTGGATTCAAAAACCAGTCCACCGAACCAAGGCACTGCATTTAAATTGTTTTTTCCTGTGCGGTAATAGGATACTCACTTTTAATCGCTCCCATGATGGGATTAACGTTTGCTCTCCTTTTTGTTCCGTGTATTATCAAGTTTCCGTTACTTAATTTTAGGAAGTTGCTATGAGTGAACAAGCTAATTACATTCGTTGGTTTAATGAATTAACGATTGATGATGTGCCGTTGGTCGGCGGAAAAAATGCCTCGTTGGGCGAAATGTACCGTGAACTCGGTTCACAAGGCGTACAAGTTCCCAATGGTTTCGCAATTACAGCAGAAGCGTATCGTTACATTTTGGACGAATCTAATAGTTGGACGGCTTTACATGACGCGTTAGATGATTTGAATCCAGAAGACGTTGCTGATTTAGCGAAACGCGCTCGAAAAGCCCGTGAAATTATTTATGCCGCGCCATTACCCAACGATTTACAACAACAAATTCTCACCGCATTTAAACAATTACAATCGCAATACGGCGAAGAATTAAGCGTCGCAGTTCGCAGTTCCGCCACCGCCGAAGATTTACCGACCGCAAGTTTCGCGGGACAACAAGACACTTATTTGAATATCCGTGGTGAATCTGAATTACTCGAATCTTGTAAACGCTGTTTTGCGAGTTTATTCACCGACCGCGCCATTCATTACCGTGTTGATCAAGGTTTTGATCATTTCAAACTCGCGCTTTCTATCGGTATCATGAAAATGGTGCGCTCAGATTTGTCCGCAAGCGGCGTGATGTTTTCGCTTGATACCGAATCAGGTTTTAGCGATGTCGTTTTCATTACAGGAGCTTACGGCTTGGGTGAAAATGTCGTCCAAGGCGCAGTTGATCCTGATGAATTTTACGTTCATAAACCAACTTTCAATCAGGGACATCGTGCAGTTCTACGCCGAACATTGGGCGCGAAAAAAATCAAAATGATTTACAGCGACAAAGGCACCCGCGAATCAATACACAATATTGTTACCTCGAATGAAGAACGAAATCGGTTTTGTATTACCGATGCTGATGTGTTGACACTTGCCGATTACGCGATAAAAATCGAAAACCATTACAGTGCCAAAGCGGGTCACACTAAACCCATGGATATGGAATGGGCGAAAGACGGACTTGATGGCGTGTTGTATATTGTTCAAGCGCGACCCGAAACTGTCGTTTCACAATTGCAAGGCATGATGCTGGAACAATACACGCTCAAAGAAGGCGCGACACCAATTATTACGGGACATTCTGTTGGCAGTAAAATTGCCACGGGCAATGCGCGAATTATTGAAAATGCTCAACAACTTGGTGGTTTCAAAGCGGGTGACATTTTAGTTGCCGACATGACCACGCCCGATTGGGAACCCGTAATGAAAATCGCCTCGGCGATTGTGACAAATCGAGGTGGAAGAACCTGTCATGCGGCAATTATTTCCCGTGAATTAGGTGTTCCCGCTGTTGTCGGCTGTGAAAATGCAACCACGATGATTAAAAATAATGTGCTGGTGACAGTTTCATGTGCAGAAGGTGATGTCGGCAAAGTTTATGAAGGCAAGTTAGCATTTGACGTGACGCGCACCGATTTGGCTGGCATGAAACGCCCTAAAACTAAAATCATGCTCAACATTGCAAACCCAGAAATTGCGTTTAAAACGAGCTTTTTACCCAATGACGGCGTGGGTTTAATGCGTATGGAATTCATCATTACGGAATATATCAAAGCGCATCCGATGGCATTGATTCACCCAGAGCGCGTGCAAAATGCTAAAGAACGTGAACAACTCGCGCAACTATCCGCAAATTATGCGACCCCTCAAGAATTTTTTATTAGCAAATTAGCGGAAGGCGTTGGCACAATTGGCGCGGCGTTTTATCCAAAACCTGTTGTGGTACGAATGTCAGATTTTAAAACCAACGAATACGCCACATTATTGGGCGGACAGTGGTTTGAATTCGATGAAGAAAATCCAATGATTGGTTTTCGTGGCGCATCACGTTATACGCATCCCGCTTACGCTGAAGGTTTTGCGTTGGAATGTGCCGCTATGAAACGAATTCGTGACGATATGGGTTTGACGAATGTCATTTTGATGATTCCGTTTTGTCGGCGCGTTCAAGAAGCCAAAAAAGTGTTGGATTACATGGAACAGCTTGGTTTGAAACGTGGCGAAAATGGTTTGGAAGTTTATGTGATGTGCGAAATTCCAAATAACGTGATTTCGATTGATGCGTTTTCGGAACAGTTTGACGGTTTCTCGATTGGCTCGAATGATTTAACGCAACTCACGTTAGGTGTTGACCGCGATTCGGCGATTTTAGCGGAAGATTTTGATGAACGTGATGACGGCGTGAAAGAGATGATTCGGCTTGCAGTGACGGGTTCAAAACGTAATCACAGACATTGTGGTTTATGCGGACAAGCCCCATCAGATTATCCCGAAATGGCAGAGTTTTTAGTGGAAATCGGTATTGATTCAATGAGCTTAAATCCCGACACAGTACTAAAAACAACGCAATTAGTATTAGCAACGGAAGCGAAAATGGAACGCACTTAAATCATCACTCTATTTTTGGTAGTCTCTGCACTGGTTTGCAGGGGCTACCCGCACACTTTAACTTTTAAGCAAACTCAAAAACTATGAATTACATTGCCATAAAAATGTTGATGGGCGACAAAGGCAAATACATTGGCATTGTGATGGGCTTAACATTTGCCTCGTTAATTATGACCCAACAACCCGCAATTTTCATGGGGTTAATGGCACGTTCTTATAGCTTTATCACAGATGTTGGTTTGCCTGATATTTGGGTAATGGATGAAAAAGTGCAATTCATCGATGACATAAAATCGCTACAAGATACGGAACTTTATCGTGTTCGCGGCGTATCAGGTGTGGAATGGGCAATGCCGATGTATAAAGGAATGCAAAAAGCGCGAATGTCCGATGGTACGTTTCAAAATTGCACAGTGATTGGTTTAGATGACACCACATTAATTGGTGCGCCAGCAGTTTTAGTCGAAGGAAAGCTCGACGATTTACGACGTAGCGACAGCGTGATTGTTGATTTCGATGGCGCAAATGAAAAACTCGCCAAACCGCCTTTAATCGAAGGTGGCAAAAAAATTCCACTCAAAGTGGGGGACAATTTAGAACTCAACGACCGCCGTGCAATTGTTGTTGGAATCGCCAAAGTCACTCGCACGTTTCAATCTCAACCCACTATTTACACCACTTATTCACGTGCTAAAACTTATGCACCGCGTGAACGGAAATTACTGTCTTTCGTTTTAGTGAAAGCGAAAGCGGGACAAAATATCCCCGAACTCACAAAACGCATTCAGGAAAACACTGGTTTAGCGGCTTACACGCAACAAGAATTCATGGATTTAACGTTTAACTATTTTATGAAAAACACAGGTATTCCGATTAACTTTGGCATTTCAATCACACTTGGTTTTATTGTCGGAGCGGCAATTGCGGGACAGACTTTTTATAATTTTACACTCGAAAATCTGCGCCAATTTGGGGTCTTGAAAGCAATGGGAACGAGTAATTGGACGTTGCTGCGAATGATTTTATTACAAGCGATTTTAGTGGGTAGCACGGGTTATGGTATGGGTGTTGGATTGACTGCGTTATTTGGATATTTGATGCGGCATTCAATTTTAGCGTTTAAATTTCCGTGGCAATTACTGATTTTTAGCGGTTTAGGTGTGAGTTTAATTTGTATGCTCGCTGCACTTATTAGCATTTTAAAAGTGATTCGCTTAGAACCTGCCATTGTGTTCAAAAGTTGATGAATATCGCTGTCCGCTGTGAAAACTTAACGAAAATTTACGATACAGGCGAGCAAAAAGTCACCGCGTTAAATCATGTGAATTTGAATATCCTGTTAGGCGAACTGATGATGTTAGTCGGACCTTCAGGCTGTGGAAAAACAACGCTGATTTCAGTTATCGCTGGAATTCTCGACCAAAATGAAGGCTTGTGTGAATTATTCGGTGAAAATTTATTAACGATGAAAAGCAAAGATAAATTACGTTTTCGTGCTACTCAAATTGGTTTTGTGTTTCAAGCGTTTAATTTATTGCCGTCGTTGAATGCCGCTGAAAATGTGTCTGTTCCTCTGATTATTAACGGTGAAAAACGTGATGTTGCGAAAAGAAAAGCGATTGATGTTTTAGAGCGAGTTGGTTTGGGCGACCGTTGGAAATCATTTCCATCACAACTTTCAGGTGGGCAACAACAACGTGTAGCGATTGCGAGAGCGTTAATTCACAGCCCACGTCTGATTGTTTGCGACGAACCGACCAGTGCGTTAGACCACGCTAGCGGGCATAATGTGATGAATTTATTAAAAGAAGTTGCGGTACATAAAGACCGTGCTTTAGTCATTGTGTCGCATGATTCACGCATTTTCAGTTTTGCTGATTGCATCGCTGAAATGGACGATGGTCATATTGTTAAAATTTCTTAGCCGATGAGATTCAAAACATGAAATACACCCTTCCTTTACTCGCTGCTGCAGGATTTTTATTTGCGTCCTACACCGTTGTGAACAGTAACAAACCTGTGCCAATTGCGCCCGCATTAGTTGAACCTGCTTCAGCACCATTTCAAAATTTTATTGCTGGCGCGGGAATTATCGAACCGAAAAATGAAAACATTGCCATCGGCTCACCGCTTGCGCGATTAGTCAGCAAAGTCGCGGTAAAAGTGGGCGATAAAATCATCGCAGGCACACCGCTTTTTTATTTAGATAACCGTGAAAATCAAGCCGAATTAGCCATAAGAAAAGCTGATTTAGCAAAAGCGAAAGCCGATGTTTTAGTGGCAAAAGCCAATGTTGCCGACACACAATCATTATTTGATTTAGCGAATTCTGTTTCCGATTTGAGAGCAATTAGCGGCGAAGAAATTTTAAAACGTCGTAACGCGCTCGCTGTTGCTAAAGCAAAATTAGAAAGTGCCAATGCGTTTGTTGAACAAGCGCAAGCCGCAATTTTGCAAACAGAAACTACGTTAGAGCGTTTAATCGTTCGTGCGCCGATTGATAGCGATGTTTTACAAGTCAATGTTCGAGTTGGTGAATTTGCGAGTGCTGGCGCGTTATCAAAACCGCTTTTAATTTTAGGTGATTTAAAAACGCTTCATGTTCGCGTTGATATTGATGAAAACGATGCGTGGCGATTTGATAAAAATTCAAAAGCCGTTGCGTATTTGCGTGGCAATAGGCAATTTAAAGTGGATTTACAACTCGCTTATGTTGAACCGTTTGTTGTGCCAAAAAAATCTTTAACTGGCGACAGCACAGAACGAGTCGATACTCGAGTTTTACAAGCCTTGTATCAATTTAATCCCAAAGATTTATCGGCTTACGTTGGGCAACAAATGGATGTTTTTATTGAAGCAAACGGCGTGAATAATCCCGCTACACTAATTAGGACACAAATTTTGTAGAATCATCTATCAAAATTGGCGTTAGTGCATAAATAAAAACCTTCATTTTAATCACACTCTTGCCGCCATACGCATTCTTTAATCGAATCTAAACGCGCTTCGTGGGCTTGTAATTCTTCTTCGTCGCAACGCAAAACCGCTAACGCTGGACGATTTGCCAACGTTCGGACGATGATTTCAGATGAAACATCTACGTTAGATTCGGCGGCATGGCTTTCATTCATCAACGAAAACTGCCCACCCGTCATCATTAAAAATACTTCGGCGAGAATCTGCGCGTCCAACAACGCACCATGTAATTCACGATGCGTGTTGTCTACTCCATAACGTTTACACAGCGCGTCTAAATTATTACGTTGCGCGGGATGACGTTTTTTCGCATCGGCAAGCGTATCAAAAACGGTGCTATAGGTTTCAATCGCTTGCCCATTTAGCAAATCAACCAATTCATAATTCAAAAAACCTACGTCAAAGGGCGCGTTGTGAATGATTAACTCGCTACCTTGAATGTAATCGATAAAAGCAGTCGCAATCTCTGCAAATTTTGGTTTATCGGATAAAAATTCGGTTGTTAAACCATGAACGCGCAATGCGCCTTCTTCGCTATCACGTTCGGGATTGAGGTAAACGTGAAAATTGTTACCCGTCAAACGGCGATCAATTAATTCTACGCAACCAATTTCTAAAATTCGATTGCCGTCTTTGGTGCTTAAACCAGTGGTTTCAGTGTCGAGTACGATTAAACGATTTGCGTGTGTGTGTTCCATTATTTTTCGTCTTCTTTAAATTGAATTGCGTGCAAACGGGTGTACGCGCCATTTTTAGCCAATAATTCACGATGAGTGCCTTGTTCAACAATGCGCCCAGCATCAATCACCAGAATTTTGTCGGCATTTTCAATCGTCGATAAACGATGCGCGATAACCAACGTGGTGCGATTGCCCATGACTTTTTGCAATGCCGCTTGAATGTAACGCTCTGATTCAGTATCTAACGCAGAAGTCGCTTCGTCCAAAATCAACAATGGCGCGTCTTTCAACAACGCTCGCGCTAACGCTAAACGTTGACGTTGACCGCCCGAAAGTTTCACGCCGTTCTCACCGATTTCTGTATCCAAACCGTTTTCAAACTTGTGGATAAATTCGATGGCATAAGCATCCGTTGCGGCTTGCGTAATTGCTTCACGACTTGCACCCGCCAAACCACCATACGCGATATTGTTGGCAATCGTATCGTTAAACAGCGTCACTTGTTGATTAACTAATGCGATTTGATGACGCAAATTATTCAATTGGTAAGCGTTAATGTTCACTCCATCGAGCAGGATTTCGCCTTGTTCGTAACGATAAAACCGTGAAACCAAATTCACCAATGTACTTTTACCACCACCCGATGCACCGACTAACGCAATCGTTTCACCTGCTTTTGCGATAAAACTAATGTCAGTCAACGCAGTTTCTTCCGTGCCTTCATAACAAAACGTAACGTGTTTAAATTCTAAATCACCGTGACAACGCGCTACGTTATAAACGCCATCGTCGATTTCAGATTTTTCGTCTAACACTTCAAATAACGATTCGGCGGCAACAATCCCGCGTTGAATATCACTGTTTGCGTCGCTGAGTTGGCGAATCGGACGGGGTAATAAAAACGCCGCCGTTAAATAACCGACAAATGAACCGACACTCGATTGTTCCATAAAAAATAGGGCGGCGTACATCAACACCGCCAACGCAATCGCAATAATCAACTGCATCAATTGATTATGAATCGCCGAGGTACTGATAAGTTTTAACGATTGCCGACGATTGTGTTCGCTGCTTTCGATAAAACGTTGACGCTCATAATTTTCGCCGCCGTAACTGCGAACCACACGATGTCCATTTACCAATTCGGATGTGATATGCGTCATGTCGCCAATGGATTCTTGGATTTTTTTACTAAGCATCCGAAGACGTTTGCTGACGTAACGCACCAGCCACGCAATAATCGGCGTAATCACCAAAAAAATCAGCGACAAACGCCAATCAATATAAAACAAATAACCCAATAAACCGACTGCGGTTAAACCTTCCTGAACGACTTTTCGGACGGCATCAGTCGTGGCTTGCGCGACTTGATTCACATTGTGCGTGATGCGCGAAATCATGTAGCCGCTGTTGTTGGAATCAAAATGGGCAGTGGGAAGTTGCGTGTATTTCTCGAAAATTTCACAGCGCAAAGTATGAATAACGTTCGACGACACTTTGGCTAAAAAGTAATTGCCAAAATACGAACCGATGCCGCGTACGATAATCAAGCCGCTAAATAACAAAGGCAAATAATAGAGTTTTTCGTGGGATTTGGCTTGCAGCGTGTCGATAATTTCTTGAATCATTTTCGCAAACAACGGTTGCGTCGCGGAATACACCAAAAAACCAATAATGCTGATGAAAAAGAATTTTCGATGTGGTTTGACGTAAGTGATGAGACGTTTGTAAATTTGAATCGTATTTTTTTGCATGAGTTTAATTTAAACAATATCGCCTAATTTTTGAGTAATGATGAAAAAATAACTTTCGAGTTTGGTTTTGTGAGCAAAAATTTTGTTAATAATGGCAACTAATTCTTCACTATCATCTTCATAATCATGCGCGAGTTGGTTACGAATTGTGCGTAATTCAAACCAACCATCAATGTCTTGCAAATACTCAAGCTGTTCAAGTCGATTCAATATGTCAATGAAGGATTTTGCTATTGTTTCTTCTTTTTTGTAATCCAAAACCGCTTTGAATAATTTCTGTCCAACGCTGTCTTGCAGCTTTGAAAATCGATATAAAAATTGGTCTAAATAACTGGTTTGTCCATCGTCAAAATCGAGATAAATTGCTTCGGTCAAAGGTAATAATGCCTCTAATTTTTGATATGCCGTATTGAGTTTTTCAATATGTTTATCGCATTCAAAAAGGATTTTTTGTAAGCGCAATTTTTCAATACTCATAATTCAATGCCTGTTTGTTTTGCAATGGTGTAAATGGCTTTTTTTTTGGTGAAATTATTCACAATAAGGTCAATTTTTTGTTCACCTAAAGCGAGATTTAACGCGGTTAAAAGTTTAATTTTTTTATCCAAAGTCGCGTCAGAATTTTGTGTTTCGATATATAAATCAATGTCACCCCCTTTTTTTGTGTCATCAACTCGTGAACCAAAAAGCATCAAATGTGCGTCAGTGCCAAAAATGTCAGTGGTTAATTTTTTGATGGTGGTTTGTTGGTGTGTGGTTAGGCGCATGGTTTTTTTGTAATTCCCAGAGCTTCAAATACTTGTAATAAGTCGTTTCAGAATTGTAAATTGCCAGCATAAAACCGTGTGAACCGTCTAAAAAACCTCGCTGCAAGACATAAGTACGAAAAAATGTCCAAAATCCTTTTAATATGGCTTTTGAAATTGAAGATTTAACGCCTTTTTCAAAAAGCAGTTTTGCACCAAGTGTCGAATAAGAATCCATTTTGCGTAACACTTCGGCTAAATCTTTGTATGAATCATGCAAAATTGGTGAATTTAATTTATCAATTTTGCCATTCACAATAACAATTTCATGAACTACCGAATTTGAAAATTTACCTAATTCACGACGAAATAAACGCAAAATATAATCAGGATACCAGCCACTGTGCTTTATAAATTTACCGCAATAACTCGAAAGTCTTGGTAATAAAAAAGCATCGTATTGATTCTGGTTAATGGCTTGTTCAATTTCGTGCCGAAGTTCAGGCGAAATAATTTCATCCGCATCAATTGATAAAACCCAATCGCCCGTTGCTTTATTCAATGCCCGTTGTTTTTGAATGCCAAAACCTTGCCAATCCATTTCAAAAACGTGCTGCGTGAATTGTTGGCAAATTGAAACCGTTTTGTCTGTGCTACCCGAATCTAAAACGATAATTTCGTCTGCCCACTTCACAGATTCCAAGCATTTTGCAATGTGAGATTCTTCGTTTTTTGTGATGATGATTACAGAAAGCATATCAGCGTGATTAACACTTCAGCGTTTTACAAAAAAAGTGATCAGCGAGCGACTAAAAAACACCGCAAAATTAAAATACACGCGAGTATTTTTATCGGTAGCAAACATACCGTCTGGCATTTTTTTTATCATCCAATTTGCATACAAATAATTAAACGGATAAACCAATAAAGCAAGAGGATACATCACCTTTTTCTTAAATCTATCACCTGTTGCTTTGAATAATCCAGCACCAGAAACAGCCATAAGATAACCAAGTTGATAAATTGAAATCGGTGAAATATGCCCTTTATCAAGCAAAACATTTGTGTTTTGAACTCTTACTAAATGTGGTGGAAAGCCATAAAAATGTCCTGTAAATAAAAAGTATAAACGTGACCAAAAATTACTAATATTTGGTGTGCTAATGCAAATAAGTCCACCTTTTTTGGTAATTCGTACTAACTCATTCAAGAATTGATTTTGATTGATAATGTGTTCAATGCCTTCCATGCAAATAACAGCGTCAAATTCATTATTAGCAAAAGGCAATGCCAGCTCCATGTTCACCTGAGCGTAATCTTTACGTTCTTCATTTATATCTGCATAAATAACATCATGTCCTAATTTCTTTAGTTCATTTCCCAAAAGACCATAGCCAGCAGGTAAATCTAAAATTTTAGACGGAACCTGAAGCTCTTCTTTTAGTGTGTTAAAAATAACTTCCATATAACCAGTAAAGTGGTTGTTATGTGAAAAATCTCTGTCAATCATTGTGCTATCTCCTAAAATTATCCTTACATTACTTTGTCAAAAGTATGATGAAACTGTAATTGCTCAAATCGTTCGTGAATCTAAAAAATCGATTACTTTCAAAGTAATTAGGCAAATATGAGTTCAAATGCCTTTTACTTAATTGCCTTCAATTCCCAGAGAATATGACAGAATTTACGACGATTTATGATTTTATATTTTAAGTTATACAAAAACTTATCTGTTGTTCCTTCACGAGTAAAACACATTTTGTTAATAACTGGTTTAACTTCTAACTTTTCAAATTGACCAATAAAGCCGTACATATTCCCCATTGGCTCATTCCCACAAAAATACTGGTGTGTTTTTTTTGTAATAATGTTGACGTGAGTGGGGTCTTGAAATGCTTCATCGTGTGGATAAAAAGGTGTGACGGCATAAAAAATCCCATTAGGTTTTAATACTCGCCAAATCCAGCAATTCTCATTATGAAAAATAATTTAAAATCAAATAGATGGAATCGAAATTTGAAATTTTCAGTTCCTGTAATTATCAAGAATTCAACTTGCTGAGTAAGTGACCATTTTTGCCCCCTTGTTGTACAAGGCTTTGCG
>CAINDC010000039.1 GCA_903847275.1 uncultured Pseudomonadota bacterium | reverse complement strand
AGTCAAATTCATCTAATGCGCCAGCTTTAATAAGGGCTTCGGACACACGTTTGTTAAATTTTCGTAAATCGACGCGCTGACACAAATCGTACAAACCTAAAAATAAACCGTTAGTTTTACGCTCTTGAATCATGTCTAAAATTGCGCCTTCACCCGCGCCCTTCAACGCGCCCAAACCATAAACCAATGCGCCGTTATCGTTCACAGTAAATTTGTAATCGCAAACATTAATCGACGGTGGAATGATTTTGATATTTAACAAACGGCATTCTTCGATGTTAATTACGATTTTGTCGGTGTTATCCATATCTGCCGAAAGTACCGCGGCCATGAATGCGGCTGGATAATGGGCTTTAAGCCAAGCGGTTTGATAGGCGACGAGGGCGTAGGCGGCTGAGTGAGATTTGTTGAATCCGTATCCACTGAACTTATCCACCAAATCAAAAACATAATTAGCAATTTCTTCCGTGACTTGATTGGCTAAAGCTCCACTGACAAAAACGGCGCGTTGATTTGCCATTTCTTTCGCGTCTTTTTTCCCCATCGCACGGCGTAAAATATCCGCACCACCCAGCGTATAACCTGACAATTCCCGCGCAATTTGCATGACTTGTTCTTGATACAAAATAACACCATTTGTCGGTTCTAAAATCGGCTCAAGAATCGGATGTGCGTATTCAGCGGCTTTGCGTTTATGTTTGACGTTAACGTAATCATCGACCATCCCCGATTCCAATGGACCTGGACGAAATAACGCCACTAACGCAATGATGTCGTTGAAACAATCGGGCAAAAGTTTTTTGATTAACTCTTTCATACCACGAGATTCGAGCTGAAAAACTGCCGTCGTCAGCCCTTTTTTCAACAAATCATACGACGCAAAATCATCACGCGGAATTTGGCTAATATCGACAGGCGGCAAGCCTTTTTTCGCATTTTGTGCGTCAATGGTTTGCAACGCCCAATCAATAATCGTCAGCGTCCTCAAGCCTAAAAAATCGAATTTCACCAAACCGACCGATTCCACATCACTTTTGTCGTATTGCGTAACGAGATTATTGCCTTCGTGGTCACAATAAAGCGGCGTGAAATCGGTTAATTTTGTTGGCGCGATAACGACACCACCCGCGTGTTTCCCCGCGTTTCGCGCCGTGCCTTCCAAAATCAACGCCATATCAATCAACGTTTTGACATCTTCTTCGTTGTTGTAGGCTTGTTGCATATCGGGGCTATTTTTCAGCGCGTCCGATAGCGTAATGCCGACTTCGGTCGGAATCATTTTTGCTAATCGGTCAACAAAACCATAACCCAAACTCAAAACGCGCCCTACGTCACGAATCACGGCTTTTGCCGCCATCGAACCGTAAGTAATAATCTGCGAAACTTGATCACGTCCATAATGATCCGCAACGTAATCAATCACTTCGTCGCGTCTGTCCATACAAAAATCAATATCAAAATCGGGCATCGACACCCGTTCAGGGTTCAGAAATCGTTCAAACAGCAATTCAAATTCAATCGGGTCTAAATCGGTAATTTTCAGAACGTAAGCCACCAGCGAACCCGCACCCGAACCCCGCCCAGGTCCAACAGGAATACCGTGATTTTTTGCCCATTGAATAAAATCCGCCACAATCATGAAATAGCCCGAAAAACCCATCTGCGTAATTACGTCGAGTTCGATTTTTAAGCGTTCGTGATACGCCGCTTCATTCGGCACAGCGTGATGTTGCAAACGTTCGAGCAAGCCTTTTTCGGATTCGGCAATAATCAAATCGTTAATCGTCATGCCATCAGGCGTGGGGAAATCAGGTAAATAATTTTTACCTAACGTAAGCGTTAAACTGCACCGTTTTGCAATTTCAACGCTGTTTTCTAAGGCTTCAGGAATGTCAGCAAACAACGTCTGCATTTCTTCTTGGCTACGCAGATATTGTTGGCTGGTATAATCTTTCGGTCGACGTTCATCGTCTAAAACGCGCCCTTGATTGATACAAACGCGAACTTCATGCGCGGCAAATTCAGTTTGTTTTAAAAATCTGACATCGTTTGTGGCAACGACTGGCAAATTCAAAGCAAATGCTAAATCAATCGCAGCCGCAATGTAATTTTCTTCGTTCGCTTTGCCGACACGCTGGAGTTCCAAATAAAACCGATTTGGAAACAGATTTTGCCAATACATCGCAAAATGTAGCGCATCGTCTTTTTTGTCAGCCACCAAAGCGCGTCCAATATCACCTTGCATTGCGCCCGATAATGCAATTAAACCATCATGATTTTGTTCAATCCATTCACGGCGAATCATCGGCACGCCATCTTTAGATTGCCCTTTTTGATACGCTTTCGACACGAGTTCAGTCAGCGTGACATAACCTTTATGATTTTGTGCGAGTAACGTTAAACGATACGGATTTTCAGGCTCATCGGAATTGAAAACAAGAACGTCAGAACCCGCAATCGGTTTGATTCCTTGCGAAGTCGCGGTCTTGTACATTTTCACCAAACAAAACAAATTAACGTGGTCAGTGATGGCAACGGCTGGCATTTTTAATTCAGCGAGGTTTTTTACTAATGATTTTATTTTGACTAAACCATCAATTAACGAATACTCGGTGTGGACTCTAAGGTGAATAAATTTGGGGGGCATGGGCATCTGGAGCTAAAACGAAAAATGACAATCAAGTGGATTGTGAAGTCGGATATTGTAAGGCAACACACGAAATTTAGCTTAAACAAAAAAGCCCCATCACTTCACAGCGATGGGGCTTTTGTTTTTTCAAGTCCAAAAAATATCAGTAAAACTTTGCTTTAAACCAAAATGCAACGTTAACCAATAAAATCAATGCGGGAACTTCAATTAGCGGGCCAATCACCCCTGCAAATGCTTGTCCGCTGTTAATTCCAAAAACACCAATTGCCACAGCAATGGCTAATTCAAAATTGTTACCTGATGCAGTAAAAGCAACTGAAACATTTTTGGCATAATCTTTTTCAAAATAACGCGCCAACCCAAAACTACTGAAAAACATTATCGCAAAATAAATCGCCAACGGTGTCGCAATTTGAAATACGTCCAATGGAATCGTTACAATCAATTCACCCTTCAAACTGAACATCAACACAATCGTAAACAACAACGCAATCAATGTTATTGGTGAAATACGCGGCACATAAACGGTTTCGTACCACGTTTCACCTTTCCATTTAATCAAACTCGAACGACTCACAATGCCCGCAAAAAATGGAATACCCAAATAAATACCGACACTTTGCGCGATTTGACCAATGGTGATATTGACATCAAAGCCTTTCAAACCCAACAACGGAGGCAACCAAGTGATGAACACATACGCATAAATGCTATAAAACAGCATCTGTAAAATACTGTTTATCGCTACTAATCCCGCAGTGTATTCACGATTACCGCCTGCTAATTCACTCCACACAATCACCATTGCAATACACGGCGCAATGCCAATTAACATTAACCCCATCATGTATTCAGGTTGATTTTTTAAAAATAGAATTGCCAATAAAAACATCACCAACGGCGCAACAATCCAAATCAAAAATAACGTTACAGCAATCAATTTGAGATTAGAAAACACCACGCCAATTTTTGCGTAATTCACTTTTGCTAACGGCGGATACATCATCAAAATCAAGCCAATTGCCAACGGAATGTTAGTCGTTCCGCTCGATAAAGAATTGAAAAATGTACTACTTTCGGGCAAAAAATAACCCAAACTGACACCCATCAACATCGCTAAAAAAATCCATAGCGTTAAAAATTTATCTAAAAAACCTAGTTTTTTCTTTTCACTCATTTTTTTATCTCGAAAATTTTAACGAGCGTTAAATACTCATCAGCTTGCCAATTAAATCTAATTCAATTTTTAACTCTGCCGAATCATGCTGCAATTCAACGAGCGGCAAAGCAAAAAATGCTTCAATTCGGATTCGCAAAATACGATAAGCATTCATGAATGCCGCGTCGATTTCAGCATCTGAACCTGTCGCACGAGCTGGATCGTCAACGCCCCAATGGGTTCGTAACGCAGAATTTAAATAAATAGGACACGTTTCACCTGCTGCATTGCTACAAACGGTGATAACTATATCGGGAGTTTCAGACAAATCATCCCATGATTTACTGTGATAGCCTTCTGTGGAAATACCTTCACGCGCTAATAAAGCGAGTGAATGTGAATGCACTTCGCCAGTTGGTTTACTACCAGCACTCATAGCACGATAACCCGCAGGTGCTAAATGATTAAAAGTAGCTTCAGCTAAAATTGAACGACACGAATTACCTGTACACAAAAAAAGAATGTTCATACTATTTGTCACGCCTTTGAAATAAACTTAGATTACCACTCAATTACTTAATAAATGTGACAAAAGAGCCTGTGCAATGACTGAAATAATCGAAGAAATAAATTTAAGCTGCGTTGGTATTTATGCACCAACGCTTTTCAAAAGTGTACGGTAGTGAATTCCATAATGAGAATTACTGGGCTTGTTGTACAATTCGGTAATTTTTTAATTTTACAAGGCACACAATATGAAAATGACCGCTCAAGAATTTATCGATTGGAAATCGAAACACATTACGTTATTGGCAATGTCGGGGGCAGGTAAAACCACGTTGGCAGACAAACTACCAAAAACAAAGTGGTATCACTATTCGGGCGATTATCGTATCGGTACAAAATATCTAAAAGAACCCATTTTAGACAACATCAAACGCCAAGC
This sequence comes from uncultured Pseudomonadota bacterium, assembly GCA_903847275.1. Taxonomy (GTDB): domain Bacteria; phylum Pseudomonadota; class Gammaproteobacteria; order Methylococcales; family Methylomonadaceae; genus UBA10906. The sequence continues at coordinate 10,974 of CAINDC010000039.1, read as the reverse complement.
GATGAGCGTGCCGTTTTTGCGTGAATTACTTCGTGCTGATTCGCTTTATATCAAAAGCAAAATTTCATTTGATAATCTAACTGCCGTATCCAGTTATTTGGGAAAATTGGGCGATGCTGAAAAAGGCGGTTTGTCCTTAAAAGAATTTAAGCATCGTCAAAATCTACATCGCCAAGCTGAAATTGAAGCGATGAAAGATGTACCAGCATTTATTCATAATGCCGAAGATATTTATGGTTACGACCATTTCATCAATGATGCAGGTGGCAGTGTTTGTGAATTGGATTGTCCCGAAGCATTAGAAATACTTGCCCAAAACACATTAATTATTTACATCAGAATTCCACCTGAACTCGAACAAACAATTATTGACCGAGCTAAAAGCGATCCGAAACCACTTTATTACCGTGAAGCATTTTTAGATGAAAAATTAGGTGAATTTTTAGCATTGAAAAATTACGCTTCAACGGATGTTATGCCGCCCGATGAATTTGTAACATGGGTTTTCCCCGAATTATTTAAAGCGCGTGTACCGCGTTATGAAGCGATTGCAGAAAAGTATGGTTACGTTATTGACGGCAATGACATGGCGAAAGTTGAAACCGAAGATGATTTTATTGCCTTAATTGCCGCAGCGTTGGCAAAAAAAAATGGCTAAGGAGGCACGATGCCTTTAGTTGCTCATACTGGTTTGCCAACGTTTCAACGGCTACGCGAAGAAGGTGAGGAAATTGTCGATGCTGAACGCGCTAGTCATCAAGAAATTCGTGAAATTCATATTGGTTTGTTAAATATGATGCCCGATGCGGCTTTAGAAGCAACCGAACGACAATTTTTTCGGTTGGTTGGTGCGTGCAACCAAATCGCGCAATTTCATGTGCATCCATTCACGATTGAAGGTTTGCAGCGCAGTCCCGAAGCGCAAGCGCATATTGATAAATACTACGAGCCATTTTCAAAAATCAAAGCTGACGGGCTGGACGCGCTGATTATTAGTGGCGCGAATGTAACAGGCGAATTTTTGCCAGATGAAGATTTTTGGCTGCCATTGACTGAAGTTTTTTCGTGGGCGAAAGAAAATGTCACATCAATTTTGTGTTCATGCTTGGCGACACACGCAATTATTCAGTATTGTCACGGCGTAGCGCGAACTCGATTACCCGAAAAACGTTGGGGTGTTTTTTCCCATACGCTGGTTGATAGAACACATCCGTTAGTTGTTGAAATCAACACCCGTTTTGATGTTCCGCATTCACGTTTTAACGAAATTTTTCAAAACGATATGGAGAAATTCGGGTTGCGTGTGTTGGCAACAAGTGTAGACGCTGGCGTACATTTAGCGACGAGCGAGGATGGTTTTCGGATTGTGTTTTTTCAAGGGCATCCCGAATACGATGATGTGAGTTTGCTCAAAGAATATAAACGCGAAGTATTGCGCTTTTATCGAAGTGAAATTGCAGATTATCCGCCCTACCCTGAACATTATTTTGATGATGAAGTGACAACGATTTTTACAGATTATGCACAAAAAGTTGTAGCCGCGAAATTGAATCATCAGCCATTTCCCGATTTTCCCGAAGCGTTGGTAAGCAAATATCTCGATGTAACTTGGCGTGACACAGCAAAAGCAGTGTTTAATAATTGGCTGGGTAAGATTTATCAAATTACCCACCAAGACCGCAAAATTCCATTTATGATTGGAATTGACCCAAAAAATCCTTTGAATTTATAACGGTCAAAAACGTGCTGCACGATAATTTATTGTTCAGCACGTTTTTTAGTTTGACAAAATGAGACAACCAGTCGTATTATTTTAAATATGGAAAAAATAAAACAAAAAGACATCAATCGAGAAAATCTGCTTAATGAAGGCGTAGCATTGCTGATGCAGCAGGGTTATCACGGTACGGGGTTAAAAGAAATTCTCGATGCTGTAAAAATTCCAAAAGGTTCTTTTTATAACTATTTTGGTAGTAAAGAAAACTTTGCCGCTGAAATTATCAGCCATTACATCGAGCCGTATTTAGTTCAATTAAATGGCTATTTAGACGAATCCGAAGGAAATGCCTTAGCAGCATTAAATCGTTATTTACAAGAAGGGATTGCGGAATTAGAACGTACCAAATTCAAAGGCGGTTGTTTGTTAGGAAATTTGATGGGCGAAGTTGGCGACACAAGTGAAATTTGTCGCAATGCCTTACAAGTTTCGTTAAATAGTTACCGTGACGTTTGGGAAATTGGTTTGAGTCGCGCTCAATCGGAAGGCACCATTCGCTCTGACAAAACAGCGCGAGAAATGGCGGATTTATGGGTAAATGCGTGGCAAGGCGCGTTGCTTCGTATGAAAATCGAACAATCCACCGCACCATTAAAACAGTGTCAACAAGCATTATTGGGCGATTTTTTTAAAGCGTAATCGTCGATTGCGTTTTAACAAGAAGTTCATTTTTTAACTTTAATTCAATGAGGAATTAGCCATGCCAAAATATATCGTCGAACGTGACATCCCCAACGCAGGCGCGTTAACGGCTGAACAATTACAAGGTATCGCGCAAACGTCATGCGGCGTTTCGTGCAAAATGAATGCAAATGTTCATTGGCTTGAAAGTTTTGTCACACCAAATAAAGTGTATTGCATCTTAATCGCGGACAACGAAGAAGCCTTGCGTGAACATGGCGAAAAAGGTGGATTCCCAATTACTAACATCGCTGAAATCAAAAGTATCATTGACCCAAGCACCGCAGAATAAAAACAAAAAAGCGCGTTTGTGTTTTGCAAACGCGCTTCTTTTCTTCCAGAAATTTTTTAAATTACACGAGCCACTACAATGATAAAAAAAACAATAACCAACGCATTGTGCAGCCTATTATTACTCGCGCCAGCCATTAGTTCTGCGGAAATGTTGGCGATGGTGAACTACGAAAGCCAACCAAATCAATTACCACGCAAAGAAGGCATTGCCATTATCGACGTTGATCCGAATTCGGCAAAATTCGGCAAAATCATCAACGAATTACCGTTACCAGCGGATGCAGTTGCCCATCATATTTTTTACAACAAAGATTTAAGCAAAGCCTATATTACCGCGCTGGGAAATGGCGCATTGCGTGTCATTAACATGAAACAAGAGCCGTTGAAAATTCAAGATTTGAAAGTGCCAGAATGCCAAGTTGGCGAAGATATGGCGTTCACATCAGACAAAAAAACGTGGTATTTAACCTGCATGGGTTCAAGCAACGTGATTGTCGGTGACGCGCAAACTGACAAAGTGAAAAACGTTATTTCTGCCAATGAAAAAGACAAATTTATTAAATATCCACACGGCATTGGCTTAAACGAAGACATCGACAGAATCATTGTGACCAGCACGGTTCACCCAACGAATTTAAGTGATGCGGGCGAAACCGTGACGATTATTAAAGCCTCAACGGGTGAAGTTTTATCAACGCATAAAGTCGGTGGCGCAGGTTCATCAACGGTCGAAGCGGTATTTGTCCCACACGCAAATCCACCGATTGCTTATGTAAATACGATGTTTGAAGGCAAATTGTGGACAGCAACGTGGCAAGCAAATCATGATAATTTTGATTTTAAACCCGCTTACGATTTCGCTGAAGTCAAACAAGGCGTGCCACTTGAAATTTATTTCAATCAAAACCATGACAAATTATTTATCACCACCGCCAATCCAGGCGCGTTAAATGTTTTCGACATTAGCGAATCTGCCACAAAACCAAAATTTTTAAAGTCGATTCCAACCGCTGGCGGCGCACATCACGTTGTGTTCTCGCCTGATGAAAAATACGCGATTGTTCAAAATAGCTTTTTGAATTTACCCGACATGGACGATGGCTCAATTAGCGTTATCAATTTGGAAAAAATGGAAAAAATCAGAACGATTGATGTCTTGAAAAATCAAGGTTTCAAACCAAATTGTATTGTGATGATGCCGAAATGGCATACGGATGACGCGCATTAAAACGTGTCGTAAATGCGTTAGATTTGGTATTGTGTGTGGCGCGATGATTCGCGCCATTTTTTTAATTACTCATTCGGAATTCGTAAATTTATGAACAAAAAAACCAGTGCATTTGTGAATAGTCTTGTGTTGATTTCGTTAGCGTCAGGTGGAATTTCTGCCGCAGAAGCACAACGTTTAGGTGGTGGCACGTCCTTCGGTAGCAAACAATCTTACAGTGCGCCCGTGCAACGCTCCGCGTTGCCACCGAGTAATCGTGTTGCAGCCCCACCGCCAGCCAGTCACCCAGCACCGACTTATCAACAACCGCAACAACCACCTGCCAATTCAAATTCTGCGTGGAAAGACCGTGCAATGGGTGCAGCAGCAGGGTTAGCGGTAGGTGGATTGGTCGGTTCGATGATGAGTGATAATCACAGTCAACCCGCGCCCGCGCCAATTCAACAAAATCAAGGTTACGCACCACAACCACAGCAATATGCTCCTCAACCTGCACCACAGCAATACGCACAACCTGCTGTTCAGCCACAACAGTACGCTCAACAACCTGCGCCGTATTATGCAGACAATACAGGTGCAACGCGTAGTTCGGGTGGATTTGGTTTCTTAGGTTATTTGTTGTTAGCGGGTCTGGGTTATTTGGCTTATCGTTTTTTCTTTGTAAAAAAAAAGCCAACAACTCCTATAGTCAATGACACGTCGTATCAACGCACTGTCAATGAACCCGCCTATTCTGCACCGTCAATGAATGCTGGCAGTTCAGCGGATTTCAATACCGACATTATGTTTAAAAAAGGCGATTCAACTGTTTCATCATCGACAGTTAATTTAGCAAAATCGCGTGATTTTTCGACTCCTTCGGGTTTTGATTCTGCGGCATTTTTGGATGACGTAAAACACCGTTACATGGATTTACAAAAAGCGTGGGATTCGCGTGATTTTGCCGAAATTCGTGGTTTGACGACGGACAAAGTATTTGCAGAAATTCAAGACCAACTCAAAAGTTCAAATGATTTCAATCACACAGAAGTGTTGACGTTAGATGCGGATTTGTTGGAAATTCGTGAATTGACTTCTGAATTTGAAGCCGCTGTTTTGTTTGAGTCTACGATTAAAGAATCGGCAAACGCTCAAGCGAATCAAGTTGGTGAAGTATGGCATTTCGTGAAATCAAAATCTGGCTTTAACTCGAATTGGATGTTAGACGGTATTCAACAATTAGAAGATTAAACGAGTGTTGTCGAGGCGTAAACATTACGCCTCGACGTTTTTTTATACCGCGAAACTTTCTCCGCAGCCACACATTCCTTTTGAATTTGGATTATTAAATTTGAAAGCGGCATTTAAACCATCTTTGCGATAATCAATTTCGATGCCGTCCAAAATGGGTAAATCTTTATTTTTCACGACGATTTTCACACCTGATAAATCAAAAATTTGATCTTCGGTTTCGGGGACATCGACATAATCTAAAACATAAGCGTAACCTGAACAGCCTGATTTTTTTACACCTAAACGCAAACCTAAACCGCTCCCACGTTTGGTCAGTTGTCTTTGAATTTGTTGTGCGGCACTTTCTGTAACGGAAACAGGCATTTTTTTAAACTCCATAAGGGGTGATAAGTTCGATGAATTCTAACACTTCGGCAGGCGTATTTTGATGACTTAAACTCACACGAATGGCTGTTTGTGCTTGTTGTGGTGAAATACCCATTGCCAACAAAACGTGACTTGGTTCTGTTTCGCCACTCGTACACGCCGAACCACTCGACACACAAACGCCTCGTTGATCTAATTTGAGCAACACCATTTCGCCTTCCACACCGTCAATGCCAAATAAAACCGTGTTCGGTAAACGTGGTGCGTTTTGGGCGAAAATGGTGACTTTCGATAATTGGGCGAGTTTATTTTCCAGCATCGTTCGCAACGATAACATTCGCGTTTGACGTGCGTCTAATTCGGTTTTGGCTAATTCTGCCGCTTTGCCAAACCCAACAATTGCCGCGACATTTTCAGTACCCGAACGATAGTTTTGTTCTTGTCCACCGCCTAAAAATAAAGGTGAAATTGAAACAGATTCATCGACGATTAACGCGCCTGCACCTTTTCCACCGTAAATTTTATGGCTCGACAATGACAACATTTGCACGCCTAATTTTTTAAACGAAACAGGCATTTTTCCGACCGCTTGCACGGCATCAGTATGAAACATAATGCCATGTTCATTCAATTGAGCGGCAATTTCTGCAATCGGCTGAATCACACCTGTTTCATTATTCGCCAACATAATCGACACAAAATCAGGTCGTTTTGAAATCAATTCAGTAATCGTTTTAGGTTCACACAACCCATCACGATTCACAGCGATAATTTCGGGTACAAAACGTTTTGCGGATTCATAAATTGACGAATGCTCAACAGCAGAAATCGCCACACGTCCAAACGCAGAGTTAATAGCTAGATTATTGGCTTCCGTGCCACCGCTGGTAAAAATCACTTGCGACGGTTGTACATCAACTAAAGCCGCCACTTGTTCTCGCGCCACTTCAACCGCACTTTTAGCAATTCGTCCCAAGCGATGCACGCTTGAAGGGTTGCCGTACATGGTTTTCATGAATGGCAACATGGCTTCCAAAACACGCTCGTCGTTGGGCGTGGTGGCGTTGTTATCAAAATAAATCACGGCTTATTTCGGTCTCATGTGTGGGAATAACAACACGTCACGAATCGACGGTGAATCTGTGAACAACATCACCAAACGGTCGATGCCAATGCCTTCACCAGCGGTCGGCGGCATGCCATGTTCAAGTGCGACAATATAATCCGCGTCAAAGTGCATCGCTTCATCGTCGCCCGCTTCTTTTTCGTTTACTTGTTGTTGGAAACGCGCAGCTTGATCTTCGGCATCGTTCAACTCGGTGAAACCGTTGGCAATTTCACGTCCGCCGACAAAAAATTCAAATCGGTCGGTAACGTGCGGGTCGTCGTCATTGCGTCGTGCAAGCGGTGAAACTTCCACCGGATACGCCGTAATAAACGTCGGATTCATCAAACGACTTTCGACGGTTTTTTCAAAAATTTCGATTTGGATTTTGCCTAAACCGTAACCATTTTTAATCGGAATCTTCAAATTTTCAGCCACGATTAAAGCCGCTTCGCGAGTTGAAATGTTTTCAGCGGTTAAATCAGGATTGAAATGCAAAATCGAATCAAAAACCGTCATTCGCACAAACGGTTTGCCGAAATCGTATTGTTCGCCTTGATAAGTAATCGTGGTTTTGCCTAAAACTTCTTCCGCGATTCCACGCAACATTTCTTCGGTCAAATCCATCAATTCATGATATTCCGCGTAGGCTTGATAGAATTCGAGCATCGTAAATTCTGGATTGTGGCGCGTTGATAAACCTTCATTTCTGAAATTACGATTGATTTCAAACACCCGCTCAAAACCGCCGACAACCAAACGTTTTAAATATAATTCTGGCGCAATTCGCAAAAACATATCCATGTCGAGCGCGTTGTGATGCGTCGTAAAAGGTCTTGCCGTCGCGCCACCTGGAATCACTTGCATCATTGGCGTTTCAACTTCTAAAAATGCGCGTTCAATCAAAAAATTCCGAATATAACCAACCACTTTTGAACGAATCAAAAACACGTCGCGCGATTGTTGGCTCATAATCAAATCTAAATACCGCTGACGATATTTAATTTCTTGGTCTGCAATGCCGTGGAATTTTTCAGGCAATGGACGTAATGCTTTGGTCAACAAACGAATGCTATCTACTTTTACGCTCAATTCACCCGTTTGAGTTTTGAACAAATAGCCTTCTGCGCCCAAAATATCGCCAATATCCCATTTTTTGAATTGGTCGTTATAAACACCTTCGGGCAAATTATCTCGCGCCACATAAACTTGCATTTGCCCCGACATATCTTGCAAATGGCTGAAACTCGCTTTGCCCATAATGCGGCGCGTCATCATCCGCCCTGCGATTTTTACACGAATATGTGCTTCTTCGAGTTCTTCTTTGGTTTTTTCGTCGTATTTTGCGAGCAATTCACCCACGACAACATCGCGGCGAAAATCGGTTGGAAACGCAATGGCTTCTTCGCGCAACGCTGTTAATTTTTCGCGGCGTTGGCGGATTTGGTCTTGTTCGTCTTGGATTTGTTCTGTTGTTTCTGTCATTTGTCTATTGGGTTAAATTTAATAAATTACTTTTTGAGTTTTCAACGCGACATAAATGTCATCAAGCGATTGTGTATCAGCATCAAACTGAATCGGCGTAAAACCTGCGTTGGTATTTACACAAATCGCAATCAGCCCCGCGTGATTTATTGCCGCAATTAACACATTATTTGTCGCTTCTAAAATCGTGCAAGCATGACCATTTTCAAATAAACGACGCTCTAACAAATATGCGATTTCAAGACTTTTTTCACCTGTTAAATTGATTGCGGTAGCCATTTGACTGAAACGTGCCGCACGTTCTTCAACGCTAACAGGTTGCAAGTTTTCATTTTCACCTGTGCCAACAATCATACCCGCGCCAACCGTGCTATTCGTCAAACGGTCAATAACGATAAATGACCCCGTGCCTTTGTGCGTTTTGTAATTATCGAACACAACTGGCGCATTCACTGACATCGTGCATAAGCCAATTTCATTGAGTTGCAACGCATTCGCGTCGTGATGTTCAAGCGTGTTCACGTCGATACGGTGATGAATCAACGATACCGAACCCGAAACGGTGCGCGTCGCTAATTTAATTGAATACTGTTTGCCAATGTTTAACGATTGTTCAGTCATCCAAACGATATGTGCTTTGAATTTATCGGCTACAACAGGTTCAACTTCTTGCGTACCAATTAGCATATCACCGCGACTAATATCAATTTCGTCGTCCAACGTCAGCGTAACAGCCATCGGTGAAAAGGCTTGTTCGATTTCGCCGTCATACGTCACGATAGATTTAATCGTGCTACTTTTACCCGATGGTAAGGCAGTAATTTTGTCGCCTTTTTTGAAAATCCCTGCTGCAACCGTGCCGCAAAATCCACGAAAATCTAAATTCGGACGATTCACATATTGAACGGGAAAACGTGCGTCGCTGAAATTACGGTCGTTGGCAATTTCGATGGTATTCAAGGCTTCCATTAACGGTTTGCCCTTGTACCACGCCATATTTTCGCTAGGATTTACCACGTTATCGCCATCCAATGCCGACATCGGAATAAACAAAATATCGTGCAAATCCAACGTTTTCACAAAATCCAAATAATCGGTTTTGATTTGTTCAAATTTCGCTTCGCTGTATTCGACCAAATCCATTTTGTTAATCGCCACGACAATATGCTGAATGCCCAGCAATGACGCGATAAAACTGTGACGTTTGGTTTGCGTTTGCACGCCGTAACGCGCGTCTATCAGGATAATCGCCAAGTCGCACGTTGACGCACCCGTCGCCATGTTGCGCGTGTATTGTTCGTGTCCAGGTGTGTCGGCGATGATGAATTTGCGCGTCGAAGTGGAAAAATAACGATACGCTACGTCAATGGTAATACCTTGTTCGCGTTCGGCTTGTAGTCCATCGACCAGCAACGCTAAATCAATTTTACCTGCGCCTGTTGTGCCAGATTTGACGCTATCGGCTTGAACGGCGGCAAGTTGGTCTTCGTAAATCATTTTTGAATCGTGCAACAATCGCCCGATGAGCGTGCTTTTGCCATCATCGACGTTGCCACAAGTTAAAAAACGCACTAATTCTTTGCGTTCGTGTTGCGCTAAATAAGCGTTAATATCGGTGCTGATTAAATCGGATTGGTGGGACATTGATATTCTCTGAAATGACTGTTTATTAAGGTTTAGAAGTAGCCTTCGCGTTTTTTCTGTTCCATCGAACCTGCTTGATCGTGGTCAATTAAACGTCCTTGCCGTTCAGAAGTCGTGGTCAAAAGCATTTCTTGAATAATTTCAGGTAACGTCGTCGCTTCGGATTCGACCGCACCCGTCAACGGATAACAGCCCAAAGTTCTAAAACGCACTTTTTTCATTTCGACTTTTTCATGTTCACCAATCGGCATCCGGTCATCGTCCACCATAATCAACATTCCGTCGCGTTCCACAACAGGACGTTCTTTGGCGAAATATAACGGCACAATCGGAATTTGTTCCAAATGAATATATTGCCAAATATCCAGCTCCGTCCAATTCGACAACGGAAACACGCGAATGCTTTCGCCTTTATCAATTTTGCCGTTGTAGATATTCCACAATTCAGGACGTTGATTTTTTGGATCCCAACGGTGATTTTTATCGCGGAAGGAATAAACGCGCTCTTTCGCACGCGATTTTTCTTCGTCACGTCTCGCGCCACCAAATGCCGCATCAAATTGATATTTGTTCAACGCTTGTTTCAAACCGTCAGTTTTCATCACGTCAGTATGTTTCTTACTGCCGTGAACAAACGGGCTAATATTCATATCTACGCCGTCTTGATTGGTGTGAACGATTAAATCTAAACCGAGTTCTTTCACCATTTCATCACGGAACGCAATCATTTCTTTGAATTTCCACGTTGTGTCAACGTGCATCATTGGAAATGGCGGCGGAGCAGGATAAAATGCTTTCATGGTCAAATGCAGCATCACCGCCGAATCTTTACCAATCGAATACAGCATTACAGGTTTTTCAAACTCGGCTGCAACTTCACGAATAATGTGAATACTTTCGGCTTCGAGTTGTTTTAGATGGGTTAATTTGTAATCTATCATTAAAAATCCGTTGAATTTAAAGGCGTGAATGGTGACTATTCTAATTTGAACTGCGATTTATTACCAATGTTGGATTTAGATACGGGTGCGATTAAAAGTGTGGGGAATTTAGTAGAATATCGTTATTTAAATTGACAGAAACCATGACTAAAAACGACCAAATTTTCCTCAACCGCCTAAATGAACATCCAGAACTGCGTGAACGAATGGAAGGACTTTT
>CAINDC010000038.1 GCA_903847275.1 uncultured Pseudomonadota bacterium | reverse complement strand
TTTCTTAAAATTTTAAATTTCATAACCTATTGATTTGTATAAAGCGACAAAGTTTCAACTTTCAGTTGTTATTTTTGCCATATTTTTATTGCATTGATTTTTAAGTATTATTTTGAAGTCAGGGGGCTGAGTAGTTACCAAAAAATTAAACTGAATCCCAAGCCTTCTCCAACCGCTGCGCCGATACAGCAATCGCGGTTTTCAACTGTTGCGCGAACAACGACACCGCAAATTCTTCCAACATCCAACGAAATGCCTCCGTTTCAGGCGTAACGATTTCTTTTTTCAGCCGTTGCGAAACCGAATTCCAATAACGAATCTGAAAACGCGCGAGTTCATTGGCTTTTTGCGGCGTGTTATCGCGTTTGTCTAAACGGTATTGCATCGCCTTCAAATAACGCGGCAAATGTTTGAATTGAGCAAACGGAATCGTGCGAATAAAACCCGCGTAAATCAAATAATTCAGTTGTTCATCAAGGCTTTTTGTCAGCGGGTCAGTCGCATTCAGGCGTTGCAAACTGGTTTTGAGTTCGCCGCAACTTTTCATAATTTCTAACGCTAAGTTCGCAATTTCAGTCGCTCGCGTAACGAGCAAACTTTTATTTTCTTTCAAACTTTGTTCAAACGCGGCTTGGGTGCGTATCGTTTTACCTTCCACAAAAACGCTGTTCAAAATTAAGGTCAGCAAATCATTTTTATACTCTGCAACGTGTTCTGATTTCAAAATTGGATGTTGCGACAAACGATTATAAGCCAGTTCTAACGCCGCATTTTTCGGGATATTTTTCAGCGCGTAAGTACATTCTTTGCGCTGTTGCAATTGAAACAACCGAATCAAACCCGCTTGATGTTGCAATTCGGCTTTGCGTTGCGTGTCGAAAATTTTCACCCCAACCGTTTCGCCTTCATCGACTAACGCGGGATAACCAATAAATGCCTGTCCTTTTTGCATAAAACTGTATTGCTCAGGCAAATCATCAAACGCCCATTGAATGTAGCACGTGAAATTCAATTCATCGGCGGCGATTTGGTCAAAACTTTCGCCTGCTTTGGTGACGTGTTTTGCCTGCAATTTTTTCAAATCCCGCCCGTAATCCAACAGTTGCCCATCATCGTTCACAATCCGAAAATTCATTTTCAAATGGTCAATCAACCCGTCGAAACTCCACGCATTCAGCGGAATGGCTTCGTCGGTCAATTTGCGTAATCGATAACCGAGCCATTCTTCCAACGCGCCTTTAAAATCGGGTTCGATTTCTAAACACTTTTTCACCGTTTCAGGCACGGGGACAAAATGTTTGCGAATATTTTTTGGCAAGGCTTTGACCAGCGCAATACATTTTTCTTCCAACATTCCAGGCACGAGCCAATCAAATGGCGTTTGTGTAATTTGATTGAGTTGATGCACGGGAATGATTGCGGTCACGCCGTCTTCATCGTGACCAGGTTCAAAACGGTATTGCAACGCAATCGTCAGTTTGCCGACTTTTTTATGGTCAGGAAAATCCCACTCGTTGACGTATTCCTCGCCTTTTTCGCGCGTTAAATCTTCTTTGGTTAAAAACAAAAACTGTTTATTTTCACGTTCAACTTTTTTTCGCCAAGTGTCGAGCGTTACGCCGCTGACGATTTCAGGCGGTAATTTGTGGTCATAAAACGCATACAACCACTCTTCATCTTCCACCAAATCGACACGCCGCCCTTTGTGTTGAATCATACCGACTTCTTCGAGCAGTTTTTGATTCGCCACATAAAACGGTGCGTTGCTGTGATAATCGTGGTCAACCAGCACACTGCGAATAAAAATCTCCCGCGCGGCTTTCGGGTCAACGTGGTCATACGGCAATTTTCGTCCCGCTTGCAAAGTCAAACCGTGTAACAACGTGCGCGAATACACCATGCAACGCGCACTTTTTTTCTCCCAATGCGGGTCGTAATAATTGAGTTTGACCAAATGCGCGGCGCAATCTTCAATCCATTCGGGTTCAACTCGCGCCACTGTTCGTGCATAAACTTTGCTGGTTTCGACTTGTTCAGCGGCGACAATCCATTTCGGACGTAATTTGTGCAAACCCGAACCAGGGAAAATAAAAAACTTCAATCCGCGTCCGCCAAGATATTCATATTGTTCATGACGAAAACCGATGTTCGACAATAAACCCGTCAACAACGCACGATGAATTTGGTCATAACTCGCGTCGTTTTCGTTCGGGTGCATTTTCAAATCGCCTTTCAGCACCTGCAAAATTTGGCTGTGATTGTCATGCCATTCGCGCATTCGCATATACGACAGAAAATTATCCGAACAGTATTTGCGAAGTTTGTTATTTGAGAGCTTTTTTTGCTGTTCGCCAAACGTGTTCCACACATTGAGCAAGGTCAAAAAATCGGATTCGGGATGACGAAACACAATGTGTTTGGCATCGGCTTGTTGCATTTTATCAGCAGGTTTTTCGCGCGGGTCTTGAATACTCAACGCCGCCACGATGATACTGACTTCTTTTAAACACACTTGTTCTTGCGCGGCAATCAGCATTCGCGCCAATTTTGGGTCGGTGGGGAATTTCGCAAGCTGTTTGCCAATTTCGGTGAGTTTGCCCGATTTGTCGAGCGCGTTCACTTCAAGTAAAGACGTTTTGCCGTCTCGAATCATTTTGTCATCAGGCGGTTCGATAAACGGAAAATCGGCAATATCGCCCAAATTTAACGCCGTCATTTGCAAAATTACGGCAGATAAATTCGTCCGCATAATTTCGGGTTCGGTAAATTCAGGACGTGCTTCGTAATCTTCGCGCGAATACAACCGAATACAAATTCCTTCGGCAACCCGTCCACAACGTCCCGCGCGTTGATTTGCGCTAGATTGAGAAATGCGCTCAATCGGCAAACGTTGAATTTTACTTTTTGGACTGTAACGGCTAATCCGCGCGTGTCCCGTATCGATTACGCCGCGAATGTTCGGCACGGTCAACGACGTTTCAGCGACGTTCGTTGATAACACAATCCGAATTTTGCCACCTTTGGGTTTGAAAACACGTTCTTGTTCGCTGACGCTGAGTTTTGAATATAACGGCAGAATTTCATATTGATTTGGATGGTGTTTTTTGAGCGATTCGGTCGTTTCGCGGATTTCGTGTTCACCCGTCAAAAAAATCAAAATATCGCCGCGCAAATCCCGATACAACTCATCAACCGCGTCTAAAATCGCATTTTGCAAATCGTCCGTGGTTTCGTCGTCTTTCTCTTCTTCTTTTTCTTCAATCGGGTGATAACGCATTTCAACAGGATACGTCCGACCTGAAACTTCAATAATTGGCGCGTTGTTGAAATGTTCCGAAAAACGTTTGGTGTCGATGGTTGCGGACGTGACAATGACTTTTAAATCGGGGCGTTTGGGTAATAACCATTTCAAATAACCGAGCAAAAAATCGATATTCAAACTGCGCTCGTGCGCTTCGTCGATGATGATGGTGTCGTATTGGCTGAGATACGGATCGTTTTGTGATTCGGCGAGCAAAATCCCGTCGGTCATCAATTTAATCAACGAACCCGCGTGTGTTTTATCATTGAAACGAATTTTATAACCGACCGATTTGCCGATGGGTTCGCCCAATTCTTCGGCAATTCTGTCGGCAACGGTTCGCGCGGCAATTCGACGCGGTTGCGTGTGACCGATAAAACCCGCCGCGCCACGTCCAATTTCTAAACAAATTTTCGGTAATTGCGTGGTTTTGCCTGAACCTGTTTCGCCGCACATAATCACGACTTGATTGTTTTTGATGAGTTCGGCAATGTCGTCTTTTTTACCTGTGACGGGCAAATCGGGGAAATTTAACGCGGGGAAACTGGCGCGACGTTTTTGAAAACCAGCAACGGATTTTTCAATTCGATTTCGCAAACCTTCAAATGCAGAAAGTTCAGCTTTTTTATTGCGTCGTAATGAATCAAGCTGCCGTTTTAAAAGATGTCTGTCTTTTGATAAACAGAATTGAAGTTGTTTGGAAAGTTGAGAAATTAAATCGTGGTTTGACATCGAAAACGCCGTAAAAATAAAAACAATTATACGGCATGACGATAATTTAGGCGGCGCGAGTTAGGGAAATAACAATTTAAATGTTGTTCCTTTGCCCAATTCAGATTCAACCAAAATATGACCATCCATATTGTGAATAATGCCACTGACAACCGATAAGCCTAATCCTGTACCTTCACCCACTTTTTTCGTCGTAAAAAAAGGTTCAAAAATATGCGCTAATTTTGTTGGATTGATTCCATCACCCGTATCAGAAATTTTTATTTCAACAAACTTACCTGATATTTTTTCTTGGCAAGCACTACAAATATGAGATTGAAAATCCACTAAATAAATACTTAACTCGATAGTACCTTTCGCTTTGTTCAGCGCATCACGAGCATTTACAAATAAATTTACAATGATTTGATAAAAATCTGTTTCATCGATTGTAATATAAACATCATCAACTAGATTTGCTTTGATTGTGATAGTTGCGGGAATAATTTCATGCAACATAATCAAAATTTTATTTAATACATCAGAAAGTTCTAATCGTGCATTACTTTTATGTTCTTCTTCTTGACGGCAATACGCCAACATTTTTTTAATTAAATCAACAGCTCGACTTCCTGCAACATCAACTTGTGCTGAGTTATGCAAAAAATCTGCTTTGAATTCATTGTCAGGCATATCTTCAGCATTTATTTTATTTAGTTCGTTATAACCTAAAATACTTGCCAAAATGTTGTTGAAATCATGGGCAATGCCAGCAGTTAAACGCCCAATACTTTCCAGTTTTTGCAAATGATTCAGTTGCTGTTGCAATGCCGATTGTTCACGCTCATTCAGTTTTCGCTTTGAAATATCGCGTAAAAATATATAAAAATTATCGTGTTTGACATTGTAGCTAATCAAAATTTCTACAAACCAATTCGTCCCATCTTTACGTTGGTGCATAGATTCAAACACTTTACTGGTCTTTGATTCATTTAATGTACTCAGCTGATACGTTAAATCGCCTTTATGATCGTCGGCTTCCAAATCAGAAATGGTCAATGTCAACAAATCCGCTTCGGTGTAGCCCGACAACTGACAATAACGTGTGCTTACGTCAATGAAATGCGCTTTATTATCTAAATGCCAAAAACCATCGGTGCTTTCAATAACAGAATCGTAAAGTATTTCCTGAGATTGCACGCCTAACTCTAAATGCTTTTTCTCGGTAATATCAAAGCCAACGCCAGTGTATCCCGATACTTCACCCGTATCTTTATCAATTATCGGAAAAATTGAAGTATTCAACCAATATAACTGTCCTGTTTTTGCACGATTACAAATTTCACCTTGCCAACTTTTTCCGTTAGAAATAGCCTCCCACATGACATGGAAAAACTCACTTGAATGAACGTGTGAATTAAGCATAACGTGTGTATTACCTAGCAACTCTTCTTCTGAATAACCCGACACACGACAAAATTCCTGATTCACAAACGTAATTATTTCACTCGAATCCGTTTTACTAATAATTGCAGATTCATTTAAGGGAAACAGCGCATCGATGGGGAATTCTTTATTACTCATGGACATTTTCTTTTAATCCTATAAAGAAAAACAGGGAAGTGACGTTATTTTTTCATCAGTTGAATCAACGTTGTTGCTAATTCAGAAAAATCTTCTGCACCCCGACTTTTCGCGGCATACAATCTAATTGGTTTACCCACGCCAAACGCTTCAGCTAATTTAATATCTGTACGAATGCCATTCAATACTCGCAACGCACCAAATTGTTTAGTCACTTGCTCAGTCGTTTGCCGATGTTGGCGCACATGATTTCCCGTCATCACAGGTAAAAAACCTAAAATTTTGAGTTTTGGATTTCGACTAGAAATCACTTTAAATAACACGCGAACTAATTGACGCACACCTTCAAAAGATAAGGGATGCGGTACATAAGGCACCAATACCCAATTTGCAGCGGCTAACGCATTTAAAAGTAAATTATCTAACGAAGGGGGGGTATCAATAACGATTAAATCAAATTGTTCGGCAATCGATTTATCCGCTAACGCCCGCGCTAAACATTGTTCATCGTTACCACTATCACCATGTTGAAATGCGGGATTTGCGGGCAAAAGAAAAAGATTGTGTATCGAGGTTTCACATACGGCATCAATCAGTCGTAACGTGGGCGAAGTGAAAATGTCATGAACTGCAGCCTGTCCCGCGCTTATTTTCACACCCAAACCAACGGCGCAATGCCCTTGTGAATCTAAATCAATAAGTAATATACGCTGTTTTGCAGCAGCAAATTCGGCGGAAATATTTACCGAAACGGTTGTTTTACCCGCACCGCCTTTGCGATTACTTATGACTAAAACGGGGACAGATGAACTCATGAATCCAAGGCTGTTTTCACGGCTTCGCGTAATTGATCACGGGTAAAAGGTTTAGACAAAATACCTTTTACACCTAAAAGTTCAGCAGATTCTAAATTGAATTCAGCCGTAATCGCACGGCGACCACCTGAAATCGCAATAATCGGTGTTCCTGTATTGCCGCACAATAATTCAGTAATCACTTCAATTCCGTCTTTGTTCGGCATGATAATGTCTGTAATGACTAAATCAGGACTAAATTGACCGAAGATTCGCATTCCTTCAACGCCATCACACGCAGTTTGAACGTCATGTCCATCACGTCCCAACATTTGTTTCAATAAATCACGCAATTGTTCTTCATCATCAATCACTAAAATTTTCGCCATCATTTTCTCCTTAAAATTTTTAAAATGTAGGTTCTCATTCTCACACAACGCAGTGAATTAGAAAAGCTCGAATTTTGGTGGTGCATCTTCTTCGTTATCTGAATTTAAACTATTACCATGTTGTAATTCATCTTCAATGTAATCATTAAGTATTACATTTATCTGTGATGCAAAATCATCCGTAAGATTACCATTATTAGATTCCAATTCTGTGACAAACGATTCAAATAAATCATTACGGCGTTCTATAACAAACTGCATTCGTTCAATTCGTTGGCGCACGATGTCTTGATATTGAATACTGCCTAAAATTTCAGCAATATCCGCCGCAAGTTTTCGGTTGTTGCTATTGATGACATTAAACAACGTTTTGTAATACTGACTGGCATCTTGATGAGCGTTTTCTAGGTTTTGAACCGCGTCCATTACCTGAGCCGCTTCGTTCATTCGGTTCATAATTTCATCTAAAAATTTGAATTTCAAACCATTACGAATGGTATGACGTGCTGCATCTAAACCTTCTTCAATCATTTCAGCGGCTTTATTTGAATTCACCGCTAATTTACGCACTTCATCAGCAACGATTTTAAATCCTAAACCTTTATCGCCCGCATGAGCCGCTTGAATAGAAGCGTTCACCGCTAAAATATCTGTTTGAAAACTAATTTCTTTAATACTATCAACCAAATAACCTAAATCATCAATTACGCTTCCAGCACCTTGAACAGATGCAATATCTTGCTGAATTTTGTCTGGGATTTCTTGAATAAAATATCCAATTTTGACAATGAAATCGACACTGTCTTTAATGCTGCCGTCCATTTCGCCAATTTTCATCACCGCTTCTGTGATATAGCGTACTAAATTCCCCGCTTCGTCACTCAAACTACGCATCGATGTCGCAAGCTGCAATGACGCGTCACCCGTATCATGAGAAATAACATTTAACTGTTGAATTACTTCTTTATCAAGTCGTACATGTCTATCCACAATCGCACTGGTTTCATTGATACACATTGCTAATAGCGGCGATTCTGCAACGGTTGCTTTACCTGAAAAATCATTCAAAGCATTTTGTAAATTCAATAACAACGGTTGCGTGCTATTCATTTGTTCACGCAATTTTGTATCGATATTTGCATTAGCATTTAGATATTCGACAATCGCATTGGCAGTTTTTTCGATTTCGGGCAACAAATCGAATCGTGCTGTTTCCAGTTCATCATTACTTCCTAATTGCAACGTATCAATTAAAACTTGCACTCGTTTTTCAACATTTTCTGTGCATTTCACCAAATCAATCGCGAGCGCATCATTTGAATTTTTAGGTGATAAATTAGCATTTTCTATGTTGAACACGCTTTCAACTTGAAGCGTTATGTTATTAAGCACATGACGAAGTTTTTCATTCGTCGCATTAACACGTTCTTCAAACGATAATACTTTTGGCTTTTGGATTTCAATAATCAAAAGCCATTGTGAAGCGAATGTAATAATCGTTGCCAAACCCAAAAACACCACATCTTTTAAATGACCTAATTGTGTTTCTAAATAGCTATTTAAAAACACAGCACTGATTATCAATAAAAGCATTGCACCTATGCCAAAACACATAATGCGCCCTGCCCTACTTTTAAAATCGATGCTTTGGTATTTCGCTATCACGACTAAGCTCCAGGCAAGACTTGCTTAATGATTTTTATCAAATCAACGCCACCCACTGGCTTTACCAACCAACCTGTTGCGCCAGCGGCTTTCCCTTCATCACGTCTGCCTTGATTACTTTCTGTCGTCAATGTCAGAATCGGTATAAACCGAAAACCAGGCAAAGCACGCGCCTTTTTAATCAATTCAATACCGCCCATATTCGGCATATTGATGTCAGTAATAATTAAATCGGGTTTCAAACCAGAACTGAGTTTCGCCATTGCTTTTACGCCATCTTCAGCTGTTTCGACTTTAAAGCCCGCGATTTCTAAGTTATTTTTGACACTCATTAACATCGTGACCGAATCGTCTACGAGTAGAATTGTTTTTGCCATTTGTATTTTCCTTATTAATTGAATTCGGGGTGTTATTTTAACGCAATTTTCAACCAAACCGCTAAGTCTGCATCATTTGGTTCTGCTGCAATCGGTGGTTTAATTGCTATTAAAACTTGCAAACTAGAGGCATGAATATGAGTGCATTCCGCAAAATTGACTTTGCCTTTTGGATTTTTTTGCAACCATTCTAGTAAAGCTTCTGCTTCTTCAACGCCAATAAAATCGTTAAATACCGCTTGTGATTTTTTATATTCAATCGCCATAACTAAATCAACTCCCGTGGATTTAAAACCATCAACACTGAACCGTCGCCCAACAATGCCGCGCCAGAATAACCTGGCAAACCGCCTAAAATTCCTGTCATTGGTTTGAGAATAATGTCTACAGTTTCTCTAAAATCATCAACCAAAATACCCACATGTTCACCGTGAACACGCACAATCAAAGTTGCAAATTCATCATCTTCATTTGGTAATTGCGGTTCACTTTTCGCCAATAAATCATTAAGCGATAACAAAGGTACGATTCGACCGCGTAAAACAGTGGTTTGTTTTTGTTTAATCGTCCGAATGTGGGCGCGTGGTACGCGTACAGTTTCAACAACCATATCCATCGGCACACCGAAGATTTGGGTATTTGATTCGATAATCATCACATTGGTGACAGCCATCGATAATGGTAACGATAAGAATAATCGCGTGCCTTTACCACGTTCACTTTCAATGCCTACAGTGCCATTCACTTTTTCAACTGCAGAACGCACTACATCCATTCCCACGCCGCGTCCCGACAAATCTGAAATCACATCTGCCGTTGAAAAACCTGCCGCAAAAACCAAATTTACTGCATCTTGGTCACTGATTCGCTCAAGTGTGGATTCGTCAATCAAGCCTTTTTCATAGGCTTTTTGCTTGATAACGTCTGGATCAATCCCTTTACCATCGTCAATAATTTCAATCAAAACGCGATCAGATTCTTGACTCGCTCGAATCAATAATTTTCCTGTAGCAAATTTACCTGCCGCAAGACGCGCTTCTGGCATTTCTAAACCGTGATCCAAACTGTTACGCACAATGTGAATCAATGGATCAGATAAAGCTTCGATGATATTTTTATCAGCTTCAGTCGCTTCACCTTCCAAAACTAACTCAACTTCTTTGCCCAATTTGCGGGAAATATCGCGCACCATGCGAGGAAAACGCTGAAAAATAAACGACACAGGCATCATGCGAACTTGCATAATCGTATCTTGCATTTCTTCTGCAACGCGATTGATAACGGCATATTGCGCTTTAATTTCACGCGACAATTCACGAACACCAAACACAGTTTCAGCACGATTCGCTAAATATGGCAGCGCATTTTTGGCGACAACCATTTCACCAATTAAGTTCATCAATCGGTCAATTTTGTCTTGATCGACTTTCAGTGTTTTAGATGCTGCAACGATATTTGCACCACCGATTTCTTCAGAGCGACGATTTGATTTTGCGTCAGTTTGCGCCGCTAAATGGTTAACAACGATATGTTCTTCATGCTCTTCCACTAAAACAGGTTCGTGTGTATCCAGCAACGAATTGTCTAACCAAATTAATAATGGAGTGGGAGAATTCTCTGTCAAAGCCAGTTGTAATGCGGCTTCAATATGCTCAACTTCATTCGCTCTTTGTACTGCGCGATAACAACCGATTAACGTTGCACCAACGGCTTTCAATCGTCCCGCTGACCACGCGCCACCACTCGTTGCGGGTAGACTTAAAATTTCCTTTTGAGCGTCAATCACCTCATGAAAATAAACTAATAACGTATCAGATACTTCAGAGGTATTGATGCTAACAACGGGCGATGCCACTACATTTCGAGTGGGTTCAACATCAGGCAATGTTAATGCCGACCAATCAGGTGTTTTTTGCGTGCGTAAAGCTTCTAATAAAGTTCGTTGAACAGGTTTGTTATCAGGTTCAGTTTCAATAAGATGTAATACCCAACGCAAAGCCGAAGATGACCACAAATCAGGTGAAGACAATTCCAACATGGTGTTAATCGTGTTGGTTAATGTTTCAATCTCATCATTATCAAAAAATTCCAAAATATTGATAATGAAATCTTCGTCTAGCCCAACATCATCGCTATTGCCGCTAGGTTTCACAAACGCTAATGCTGGAACTTTTACACGATGAATTTGATCGGGAACGTAACGCAATAAATCGTCTAATTCTTCCGCTGATGCAATCGTCAATAATTGAAAAACAAGCTGACTACTGAATACATCCATTTCCGCTAATGTTGAAGCGGTATTATTCAAAATAATGTGTCGCCACGCGACATCAGGAATTTGTCGTATCAAAAAGAATGGATCTTCGCCTTTGAAAAAACACTCTGGTTCAGGCGTGTATTGAAGCCACAAAACAGTTTCACCATCAATTGCACAACGATGTAAACCCATCGCTGTTGATTCTGGCAAATCCATTGGTGGTAATTCAGACCATGAAATTGCTTTCACTGCCAAACCATCTTCGGTATATGTTTCAATAGCAACTGGCACGTGGACTGCGTTAGGTGCATTCAACAAAGCACGTAAAGCATTTGTTAATTCCGTAGAAGTTCCAACATGATTGCTGCCCGTTTTTCCTGTCAGTTCGATTTCATCCATCAAAGCACTTACAAAATCCATTGCTTCAAGTAATTGATCCGCAAGCGTTTGCGAATAACTGACACGTCCATTTCGTACCGCATCCATCAAATCTTCACTGGCGTGTAATACGCGGGTCATTTCAGGAAAATCAAAAAGTCCGCTGTTACCTTTTAACGTATGCACAAACCGAAATAATTCGACCATCAATTCAGTGCTATTTGGATCATTTTCCAATTGCATTAACTTTTCAGCAATGCCTTGTAAAAAATCACGCGCTTCAGATAAAAATTGTTCTAATAAATTATTCATTACGCAACCTCTCCAAGTAATAAACGGACGTAACTAAGTAATTGGTTCGGTTTAGTTGGTTTAGTCATATATAAATTTGCCCCTGACGCATAACCAAGAATTTTGTCTTGATTACCCGCTTCAGTGGTTACCATAATCGCAGGTGATTGAAGCACATCTTCTTGGCGACGAAATTCTTTTAAAAATCCATAACCGTCCAATTTAGGCATATTGACATCAACAATATATAAATCGTAAGAAGTGACTAAGGCTTTTTCTAAAGCTTCAATCCCATTGATAGCTTCATCAACACTATAACCTGCTGTTTCTAATATGTTGCGATGATAAAGTCGCACAGTTGCCGCATCGTCAATGACGAGAATATGTTTCATCATGCCTCCCAAGGTTTTTGATAAACGATCGCATCAGGAAATTTACGCACCCGAAATAGCGAAGAAATACGACTCATCGATTCTGAATGCCCTAAACAAATAAATCCACCTTCTTTCATTGAATCAAAAAACATTTCTGCCGCTTGTCGCCGTGACGCATCATCGAAATAAATGAGCAAATTACGGCAAAAAATAACATCTATATCGCGATAATTACGGACATCCACCGCATTCGTGATATTAACGCGACTGAATTCAACCGCTTGACGTAAATCTTCACAAATTTGATAGCCACCTGCTTGTGGCGTAAAGTATTTTGCCAAAATGGGTTTCGATAAATTCATGACTGAACGCGTTGAATAATGTCCGCGCCTAGCTTGCGCGATGATTTTTGTATCAATATCTGAAGACATAATTTCTACATCCCATCGGTGAATGCCTGACCAATACTCCAGTAAATAAATGGCAATCGAATAAGGTTCTTCACCAGATGCCGACGGAACTGACCAAATACGAATCGGTGAATCATCTTTTTTCTTACGAGTAACTTCGTCCATCATGGAATTTACCAAACATTTGAATTGGTATTCTTCACGAAAAAAGTACGTTTCATTAACTGTCATGACGTTAACTAACTGTTGTAATTCCTCGCCCGATACTTCAAAACGGAGTTGGTTGAAATAGTTTCGGAAATTACCTGAATCGGTAGCTTCAATGCGATCAATCAAGCGTTTATCGACAAAATAACGTTTGGAATCTTCAAATAACATCCCCGTTTTACGATAAAAGTATTCTTTGAATTTCAAAAAATCCTCGTCGCTTATGTTGATGGCAGGCATTTTACTGACTCCCTTCTTCGATTCGCTTCAACGCTAAATCAGCCGAAAAACAAACATAAGGTTCGTCAGGAAAACGTGCTTTTAATTTTTTAATTGCAGGTATCGCCTGTTCTGATCCAACTTCACTTAATAAATCTAATGCCGTTGAACAAACATTAACGTGTGAATCTTTTTCAATTACGCCGATTAACCATTGTTCGACGTTTTCATGACGTAGTGATTCTAAAATGTTGACGGCAAAAATTCGCACATCGGAATCTGAATCTTTTAACAGCGTTTCAATAATTGCCCCGACTTCGTCTGGCAATTCTTTTAAAATCTCAATGGATTCATTGCGAAGTGCGGCATCTTCGCTGCGTAAACACTCAATCAATCCATTCAATGAAATGGTATCTCGTAATTGCGCTAGTGCATTTAAAATGCCCGTTCTCACGCTAGCATTATTTTCATGTTCTAACCGTTCAACCAATACCGAACTCGCGTTAGGCATTTCGACTAAATCACGCACCGCCCAACGACGCACCTGAGAATCTGCGTGATTTAATTCCTCACACAGCCCCTCAAAATCTCTCAGTGCTTTACGCTCGTCTTCGGTTTCAGTTGACGATTGTTGTTTTTTTATAAAAGCCATAATTAATCCTCTATCTAACCCACGTCAAAATTCTTTCTGTTACTTTATCCGAAGGTAAAACCGCCGTTGCGCCGTCTTTTGCAATTAACTCTGCTGGCATACCAAAAACTACACAAGATGCTTCACTTTCAGCAATGGTTCGTCCACCTTGTTTTTTAATTTGAGCAAAGGAATCAGAACCATCGTTGCCCATGCCCGTTAACATCACGCCAATAATTTTTGCTGCGTCATAATGCTCAAGTGCCGAACGCCCGAGTAATTCCACCGATGGATGCCACAAAAATTCTTTGTTTTCAGGTTTTGAAATAACCATTAGTTTTCCAGCTCGTTGCACTACGACTACATCTGCACCACCTTTGCCGATATAGATAAAGCCTGATTCAAGTGGACGAGGACTGCTAACTTCTACGACTTGCATCGCACACAAATCATTCATCCGCGCTGCAAATTGAAAAGTAAAACTCGCTGGCATGTGTTGAGCAACCACAACTGGATACGGAAAATTCGCTGGTAGCAAGGGTAAAACGTCTTCAAGTGTGCGAGGTCCTCCCGTTGAAACGCCAATTAGAACAATGCCGTCATTGGCAATGCCCCGTCGCATAATTGGCGGTGGAGGAGCTTTTTCAACAGTTTGACGCGTTGTTAGCGTGGGGCGTACTGCTTTAACGTGCGATTTTGCTGCCGCACGAATTTTAGCCACCAATTCTTTTTTAATGTCATCCATCGATAATGAAATCGTGCCGCTGGGTTTGGCAATGTAATCCACCGCACCCAACGCCAACGCTTCAAATGTCGTTAACGCGCCTTTCTCCGTTAATGATGACACCATTACCACAGGCACAGACCGTTCTGCCATTATTAAAACTAACGCAGTCAAGCCATCCATTTCAGGCATGTTGATATCTAACGTCACGACATCGGGATGAAAGTGTTTATTTTCGTCCACAGCTTCTTTGCCGTTACGCGCAAAACGAATCTCAAAATCGCCTTGCTCTTCAAATACCGAGCTAAGTTGACGACGCATCAATGCAGAATCGTCAACGATGAGTAACTTAATCATGCCTAAAAACTCCTGTTTTTTTCCTGTTATTATTCGGCGAATGCCGCTAAACCCTCACGATCTTCCGCTTCCAATAGATGCGAAGGCTCAATGAGTAAAATTAACCGTTTTTGTTTTTCCAAATTCGCCACTCGTGCAATGAGTTTTGACTGGATATTCGATAAATTTGGCGCAGGTTCAATTGAAGATTTTGGCACTTTCAATACTTCTGCTACTGAATCGACAATGAAACCAGTACGCACACCATCAAACAAAAACACCATAATTCGTTGTTGCTCACTACGTTCGATCTGTTCTAAACCTAAACGACGACGTTGATCAACAACAGGCAATACCGCACCGCGCAAATTGATAACACCTTCTACAAACGACGGAGCGCGTGGAATGTGAGTCAACTCTTCTGGCACACGCACAATTTCTTGTACGCTTTCAATCGGCACCCCAAATTCTTCTTTACCTAAACGAAACACGACCATTTGTTCGTCGTCTTCAATTCCTAGTTTTTCTGCATCATTCATGCCATCTTCATCCTGCATTTTTTCTACTGAACTTAACGCTTCACGCACTGAGTTATGACGGAACATATTGTCCGCTGAGATAATTGATACCAATCGCTTGCCATCTGCTAACCGACAAATTTCGGTGATTTCAGACATATCAGCATCGCGTGTGAGCATATTTGGAATAGGATCAACGCAATCTTTTGACACTCGTAACACTTCGTTGACGGTATCCATCACCACACCAACTGACGCGCTACCGACTGAAATCACTACGATTCGACTGTGTTCGTCTGCATCTTTGAAAGGCAAACTGAACATTCGACGCAAACTGACTAACGGCAATAAACGATTACGCAATGTCATCACACCTAAAACGTGTGAATCCGCGTGAGGAACGTGAATTATATGCTCTGGAACTTGAACAATTTCTTGTACGTCTTCAATGCTAATCGCATATTCTTCACCCGCAACCGTGAAACTAACCAACTGTAATTCGTCACTGAGAACGTCTATTTCTACCACTTCACGCGATGATGACTGTGCTGCACCGTTGTGATTTGATGTTTTCGATGCTTCTGAAAATTCATTGCTAATCAATTTAGCAAAATCCAACACCATAATCATGCCGTGACCGCCCACGTCTTTAATCAACCCCGTCAATAAATCGGTGTCAATCGTGCCGCTGATAGACGAAACATCTTCAATTTTACTGATTTCAACGCCCACCACACTGGCAACGCGATCCACCACAAAACCCAACGGCTGACCTAAATCAATCACGATGGCGCGAGTTGAATCGTCATCTTCTCGTTCTTCAAAGCCAAAAACACGACGCAATGAAACAATCGGTAAAACTCTACCGCGTAAATTCGCTAATCCTTCCAACGTACCTGGTGCCATCGGCACTCGAACCACTGACGGAATCCGAATAATTTCTTGGACTGGTGCCATATCGACAGCAAAAACTTCATCGCCAACAATAAAGGTTACAAACTGACGAACGTGCGATTCTTCCTCATGAAATGCCTGAGTTAAGTTATCGGCTGCTTCCTGTTCTTCGTCGATAAATTCTTCAGCCATTTTTTGCACTGGTAATGTAGACGCTAAAATTTCAACATCTTCTGGCTGTGCTTCAAACCCTTCGTGCAATTCTGGGTCTAAATTATCAGCATCCTCTCGCTGTCCTTTAGGAACTTTAATACTCATAACAATCTCCTTTTAGAAGTAATGCGAAAGGTTTACGCGCTTTGTAATTCATCAGCTAACGAAGAAATTTCTTCAATTGCGTTGGCTAATTCTTGTGCGCCTTGTGATTGTTGCGTTGCAGCAGTCGCCGCTTCAGTCGCCGCTTTTTCAGCTTCTTGTGCCGCTGCAGAAATTTGATCAACACCTGTTTTAACTTGTGCAATCGCCGCTGCAATTTCAGTTGAAGCAGCCAAAATATCTTGTGCTGATTTTTCACTTTCGTTAATGTCAGTTTCGATAACTAATAAACTTTCGGTGCTGGCTTTCGATTTATCCACTTCAGATTGTGCGCTGACAACAATTTCCGCCAAATCTTTGCCGACGATTGCAATTTGATCTTGTACACCTTTCACTAAATCTTTAATACGATCCGCATTTTCGGCAGAATCGTGAGCCAAATTACGAATATCAGTCGCAACAACAACGAAACCTTTACCAAATTCACCTGCACGCGCCGCTTCGATAGAACCGTTCACCGCAAGCATATTGGTTTGAATCGAAACCGTTGCAATCACATCAACAATTTTATCAATGCGACGTGATAACAATTCCAAATCCGTCACTTGTTTAATGCTTTCTTTCGTAGAAGTCATCGAATTGTTAATACCCGAAATCAAAGCATCAATAGATGATTTATTGGTTGCTAATAAGGTTTGTATTTCACGAATACCATCTAAACTTTTACTGCCTCTTTCTTGCGAAAGTTGTAATCCTTTTTCAATTTGTGCCAAAGCAGCAGCAGATTCTTCAGTCGCTGCAGCTTGCGATCTCGCACCATCTCGAATTTGACCAATCGCCGCCATGACTTGTGTGCCTGAACGGTTAATTTCTTGAACAGCAGACGATAATTCTTCAGCAGCAGAAGCGACTTCTTCCGCACTTTTAGCGACATCAGTCGATGTTTTTAAATCTTCAGCCAATTCTGATAAACCTTGTGCAGTTTGCTCGCACTCAGAAAGCGCAGCAGATTGTTCAGCTACCGTTTTACTCACTTCTTCAGCCGCTGCTGATTGTTCTTCAGATGCTGCAGCAATAGATTCTGAACCAACTAAGGCTTGTTTTGAAGCCGTTGATGATTCAAGCGCACCTGCCGCAATTTCACGTGCAGCTCTTGTGATTTCAAGGCTAGTTACGCTAATTTTACTTAGCTGCTCAGTAATGATTCGTCCATTTTCAACTTCCGCTTCAACTGTTTTTGCAGAGCTGTTAATTCCATCAGCAATGGTTTTAACTTCTTTTTGAATTTGACCAACTAACTCTTGAATTTGTTTCGCACTTTTTTCTGACGTTTCAGCCAAAGTTCTAACTTCGTCTGCAACAACCGCGAAACCTTTACCATGTTGTCCAGCGCGAGCCGCTTCAATCGCAGCATTTAACGCCAATAAATTAGTTTGATCTGCAATTCGCGCCACGGCTTTAACGATGTCACCAATGTTAGCGGCTTGATTTTCTAATTCACCAACCATTTCTACTGATGCCAATTGACGTTTTGCTGCCACACCGACATTAGTGACCAAATCTGTAACGTCGGCACTTACTCTAACGATTAAGTTATAAGCATTTTCACCTTTGGTTTGTGCAGTATCTGCATTTTGTAACTGACGACCTACAGCCCCAATCACTTGCGTTAAAGCAGTCGTTGATTCTTCAGCTGCGCCTGATGCTTCTTCAGCACCTGCTGCGATTTGATCAGCAGAACGTTTTAATTCTTCAGCAGCAGCAGCCGCTTCATTGATACCAGAAGATAATTGCCCAGTTGCTGCAGCGATACGTTCAGCCGCTTGCTGTTGTTTCGCAAAGGTACGCGCTTTTTTGCGTTGAACTTCAATATCACGCGATGCCGCTGCAGATGATGCTGTTGAGTTTGCGTCTCTTGTTGCAGCAGATGCGTTTGATGTTTTCTTGATAAGAGCCATGAGAATACCTTTGAGTTTTAAAGTTAAAAAAAGAAAAACTATTTTTACTGCTTTTACTGCCTGTTTATCCGCCTGAAAAAGAAAAAATTAAATATTTTTTTCAAAGCCAAGAGTTTCATACCACTGGTTGAATCTACACGACATTTCAAACCGTGGCAAAATTTACATTCCTAATCTAAAAATTGTAACCATTTGTTTTATAAAATAATAATGTAACTATTATTTATCAATTGTTAGTCATAATTATGACGGTGAAATCGCCGTAAACCTGTAGTACATAATTTGTTATAATTTACATATTGTTTCATTACGCTATGATGAAAGCACAAAACAGTCCAACATTGTTCAATTAAAAAAATTTTGAACCTTAAATTTCCCACCCACGTTTTTATAAAGAGAATCATGTCAAACTTCGCTAAAGAAATTATCCCCGTTAATCTCGAAGACGAGATGAAACAATCCTATTTAGATTATGCGATGAGCGTCATTGTTGGTCGGGCGTTACCTGATGTCCGCGATGGTTTAAAGCCAGTACATCGACGGGTACTTTTTGCGATGAGCGAATTGGGCAATGATTTTAATAAAGCCTATAAAAAATCTGCGCGTGTGGTCGGTGACGTGATTGGTAAATATCATCCGCACGGTGATACAGCAGTTTATGACACGATGGTTCGTATGGCACAACCGTTTTCAATGCGCCACATGCTTATTGATGGTCAAGGAAACTTTGGTAGTGTTGATGGTGATTCACCAGCGGCAATGCGTTATACCGAAGTCCGTATGGCGAAAATTGCCCACGAAATGTTGACGGATTTAGATAAAGAAACGGTTGATTTCACGCCAAACTATGACGAATCCGAATCAGAACCGTCAGTTTTACCGACACGAATTCCAACACTATTAATTAACGGTTCATCAGGTATCGCGGTTGGGATGGCAACGAACATTCCACCCCATAATTTAAGCGAAGTCATTGCGGCGTGTTTGGCGTTAATCGACGAGCCAAACTCGACAATTTCTGATTTGATGGAACACATCAAAGGCCCTGATTTTCCAACAGCGGCATTTATCAATGGCGCGGCGGGAATCCGACACGCTTACGAAACAGGTCGCGGCAAAATTTACCTCCGCGCCAAAACGCATTTTGAAAATATCGGCGAAGGTTCACGCCAAGCAATTATCACCACCGAATTACCTTATCAAGTGAACAAAGCGAGGTTACTCGAAAAAATCGCTGAATTGGTAAAAGAAGGAAAACTCGAAGGTATTTCGGGCTTGCGCGATGAATCGGATAAAGACGGAATGCGAATGGTGATTGAATTGAAACGTGGAGAAATGCCTGAAGTCGTTTTGAATAACCTCTACAAACAAACTCAATTCCAAACCGTTTTCGGCATGAACATGGTGGCGATTCTTGATGGTCGTCCGTTCTGTTTGAACTTGCTTGAAATTCTCAGCGCGTTTATCAATCATCGTCGTGAAATCGTGACGCGCCGCACCGTTTATTTACTTCGCAAAGCACGCGAACGGGCGCATATTTTAGAAGGTTTGGCGATTGCGTTGGCGAACATCAACGCCATGATTGATATGATTAAAGCCGCGAAAAATCCTGCCGAAGCGAAAGAACAATTGCTTTCGACACAATGGGCGGCGGGTCTGGTTTTATCGCTGATTGAACGCACGAATGCAGGTGATTCACGTCCTGATAATTTACCCGCCATTTATGGTTTAGCGGGCGATGTTTATCGACTTTCAGAAGCGCAAGCCCAAGCGATTTTAGAATTACGTTTGCATCGTTTGACAGGTTTGGAACAAGATAAAATCGTGGGCGAATACACGCAATTACTGGAACAAATCGCATTTTATTTGCACATTTTGGGCGATGATTTACGTTTGATGGCTGTGATTCGTGAAGAATTGGTCATGATTAAAGAGCAATACAACGAACCACGTCGTACAATTATCATGGAAAACCGTGATGATTTGAGCGACGAAGATTTGATTACTGAAGAAGATATGGTAGTCACGGTTTCGCATGAAGGCTATGTGAAAGCCCAACCATTAAGCGATTACCAAGCGCAACATCGGGGCGGACGTGGTAAATCTGCAACACAAACCAAAGAAGAAGATTTTGTTGATCAACTGATTATCGCTAACACACACGATACGATTTTATGCTTCTCATCGAAAGGCAAAGTCTACGCGCTGAAAGTTTATCATTTGCCAATTGGAAGTCGTGCGGCGCGTGGCAAACCGTTTGTAAATTTATTGCCGTTAGAAGAAGGTGAAAAAATTAACGCTTTCTTGCCAACTCGTGATTATGCCGAAAACAAATTTGTCTTTATGGCAACATCAGCGGGAACCGTTAAGAAAACGCAGTTGAGTGAATTTGCGTACCAACGCACGAGTGGAAAAATTGCGATTGATTTACGCGAAGATGACACTTTGATTGGTGTAGCAATTACTGATGGACAACAAAACGTGATGTTATTCAGTAGCAACGGCAAAGCAATTCGTTTCAATGAAGCGGATGTGCGCTCGATGGGACGTGGCGCAGCCGGTGTTCGCGGTTTACGTTTAACAGAAGGTGAAAATGTAATTTCGTTAATTATCGCATCCGAAGGAGCTGTTTTAACCATTTCTGAAAATGGTTATGGCAAACGTACTGAAGTCGAAAAATTCCGTCATCAAGGACGCGGAGGCAGCGGCACAATTGCAATGCAAACGTCTGAACGAAATGGTAATGTCGTTGGCGCATTACTTGTAAATGATACCGACGAATTAATGATTATCACCGATGGTGGCACGTTAGTTAGAACGCGAGTTGCTGAAATTTCAGTCATTGGACGTAATGCTCAAGGTGTTAGAGTTATTCGTTTAGACGAAGGTGAAAAAGTGGTAGGTGTTGACAGAATTGCTGGCTTGGAAGTTGAAGAAACCGAAGAAATTGAAGGCAATGAAATCATCGAAACAACCGATGAAATTGTTGAAAATGAAATTAACGACGTAATTGAAGAATAAAAAACGATGGAAAATTTCACGCCTTATTCCGCCTTTTTAGGCGGTAGTTTAATTGGATTATCAGCAGCGTTATTGATGTATTTCAATGGGCGCGTAGCAGGTATTTCAGGCATGATTGCGGGTACGTTTGACGTGAAAAATAGCGCAAATCACTGGCGATTATTTTTTTTAGGTGGCTTGATTTTAGCCGCTGTGATTTTCAATTTATTCGTGCCACACGCGCCAGCCACTTATTCGCGATCAACGTTATTGCTGATAATTTCGGGCATTTTTGTCGGTTACGGAACTCGATTAGGAAATGGCTGCACAAGTGGTCACGCAGTTTGTGGCATGGCGCGACTTTCAATTCGTTCAATCGCCGCAACGATAACATTTATGGCGATTGCGATTTTAACCGTATTCATCATCCGCCATTTATTTGGAATTTCATCATGACAAAAAATAAAGCTGCGTTACTTTGCGGCATTTTGTTTGGCTTCGGTTTAGCGATTTCGCAAATGAATAATCCCGACAAAGTGTTGGCATTTTTAGACATAACGGGGAATTGGGACGCGAGTTTGGCTTTTGTGATGGGGGGCGCGTTGATTACGTTGGGGACGTTACAACATTTTATTTTGAAACGCCCACAACCGATTTGCGAAACAGAATTTCATCTGCCAAAGAGCAATAATCCGATAGATAAACAGTTAATCTTGGGCGCAATTATTTTCGGTATTGGCTGGGGGTTAGTCGGTTTTTGTCCTGGTGCTGTTCTTGCGGCATTTGGCGATGGCAAAATTGAACCATTTCTATTTACGTTAGCTTTGGGCGCGGGTATGATGCTATTCAACAAATTTCACGAAATAAAATAACCATTTACGACGGCTGAGGGCGTGCCACAATGCAAAAATACTTTCTTCACATTTTCGTTATTCTTGCGATGAGTTTTGCAAGTTTTTTCATTTTTGAACGCTTAAATGCCGAGCCGCCGATTGATAATTCATTAGCCTATTCGGATTTTATTGAACGCGTCAAAAATAAACAAGTCGATAAAGTTGAAATCATGGGGCAAGCGATTAAATTACGCACGTCTGATGGGGAGACTTACGAAACATTTAATCCTGGTGATGGACATTTGATTGATGATTTGCTTGCAGCTGATGTTCAAATCCGAACTAAAGTTCCGCAAAAACAATCAATGTTAATGCAGATTTTCATCGCTTGGTTTCCGATGTTATTGATGATTGCTGTGTGGGTGATTTATATGCGCCGCAATCAAGGCTATGGCGGTAATGGTTTCGGTAAAAGCAAAGCCCGAATGCTTGAAGAAGATAAATTAACAGTGAAATTTGCTGATGTAGCGGGCTGCGAAGAAGCAAAAGAAGACGTTGAAGAATTAGTCGATTTTTTGAAAGCTCCGCAAAAATTCCAACAACTTGGCGGACAAATTCCACGCGGTATTTTAATGGTAGGTCCTCCAGGAACAGGAAAAACACTGATTGCAAAAGCCATTGCTGGTGAAGCTGGCGTTAAGTTTTTCAGTATTTCTGGTTCAGATTTTGTTGAAATGTACGTTGGTGTCGGCGCGTCACGAGTTCGCGATATGTTTGCTCAAGCAAAAGAACATTCACCGTGCATCATTTTCATTGATGAAATTGACGCAGTTGGTCGTCAACGTGGCGGCGCGGGAATGGGCGGCGGCAACGATGAACGTGAACAAACATTAAACCAACTTTTGGTTGAAATGGATGGATTTAACGGTAATGAAGGCGTGATTGTTATCGCGGCAACAAACCGTGCAGACGTTCTCGACAAAGCTCTTTTGCGCCCAGGTCGTTTCGATAGACAAGTTAATGTTGGCTTACCTGATGTGCGCGGACGTGAACAAATTTTAAATGTTCATATCAAAAAAGTTCCCGCTTCTGAAGATGTTAAATTATACGATTTAGCTCGTGGCACACCTGGTTTTTCAGGTGCAGATTTGGCAAATATCGTAAATGAAGCCGCGTTACTTGCTGCACGCTCTGACAAAAAAGAAGTTAGCATGAGTGACCTCGAAAAAGCGAAAGACAAAATTTTGATGGGCGCAGAAAAACGCACGATGGTAATGTCGGAAGAAGACAAATTACTTACTGCGTACCACGAAGCAGGTCATTGTATCGTTGGTGAATTATCGCCCGAACACGATTCAGTTTATAAAGTAAGCATCATGCCACGCGGACGAGCCTTGGGAATCACAATGTTTTTGCCTGACCAAGATCAATACAGCGCAAGCAAACGTAAATTAGAAAGCCAAATCGCCAGTTTATTCGGCGGACGAATTGCGGAATTGATTATTTACGGAGGCGATCGCGTGACAACAGGCGCATCAAACGACATTGAACGTGCCACCGAATTGGCGCGTAACATGGTAACTCGTTGGGGTTTTTCCGAAAAATTAGGCACGATGGTTTATGGCGAAGAAGGCGGCCAACCTTTCATGGGTTATGCGGCAAAAGGCAGCAAAAACTCTGAACTCGTTGCACAACAAATTGACGAAGAGATTCGTGCCGTGATTGATGCAAATTACCAACGCGCTGAAATACTGTTACAAGATAATCTCGCTGTTCTGCACAATATGGCAAAAGCGTTAATGAAATGGGAAACGATTGATAAAACCCAAATTGATGCGTTAATGGCAGGAAAAGAACCGCTACCACATCCAGAATTTCCACAACAACCTGATTTGGTGAAAGTTGAGGCAGCGTAGTAATGATTTTGTATCACAACCCACAATGCAGTAAATCACGTCAAACGCTCGCGTTGTTACAAGAAAAAGGCGTTGAAATTTCGATTATCGAATATTTAAAAGTGCTGTTAACAGTTGCGGAGTTGGAAATCATCGCGCAAAAACTGGATTTAGAACCACGTGAATTCATGCGTAAAGGCGAACCAGAATATGAAACTGAAAATCTTGCAGCTGAGAATTTAACGCGCCAAGCCTTATTAGAAGCGATTGTGAAATACCCGCGATTGTTAGAGCGTCCAATTGCCGTAACTAAAACTAAAGCAGTAATTGGGCGACCGCCTGAAAATGTGTTGGTATTATTAGTGTGAAAAAACAGTATTTTTATTGGTTAGCGATAACCGCCTTTTTGGGTTTATTCGGTTTGTTGATGCTTTGGCAAACCGTTTTATCCCCGTCGATAAAATTTCCCATCGCTCTACTTTTATTACTTAATATCACACCGTTATTGATTCCAATGCGTGGTTTTTTGAATGGTGATAAAAAAAGCTGCTCGTGGATGGCTTATATCAGTTTGTTTTATTTAATACACGGTGCAGTGGAATGTTACGCCAATGCTGATGAGCGGTGGCTGGCTGGCTTAGAAGTATTTTTAAGTCTGCAACTCTTTTTTGGTGCAGCATTTTACGTTCGTGCTTTTAATCATCATGCCTGAACAGTATCCACTTCATTTTGAGTTTCGCGCAAATCAAACATTTGATGATTTTTTTGCGGGGGGAAATCAGCCGATAGTTGATGAGCTAAAACAATGTGTTAGTGGTCACAATACACAACAAATTTTTTTATGGGCAAAGTCAAAACAAGGAAAAAGTCATTTACTCCAAGCATGCTGCCATTATGCCCAATATCATAAACACACGTCATTCTATTTCGATTTAGCTAGGTACAGTGGTCATAAACCCTCGATTTTATTGGGACTAGATGATTACGATGTAGTTTGTATTGATAATATCGATTCAATTTTAGGGCGAGAAAAATGGGAACAAGCCCTGTCAGATTTTATGCAACAGCATTATGAACGCGGACACCGTTTAATTATTTCTGCAACAAATTTACCTAGCCATGTGATTATTAAAACATCAGATTTAAAAACACGTTTGAGTTGGGGATCAATTCTCCAACTAAAAACATTAGTTAATACTAGTAATGTTGATGCGTTGATTTTTAAAGCAGCAGCAATGGGACTTGAAATTTCGCCGCAGGTTGGACGATTTTTAATCATTCAGCATAAAGCGGAATTGGATAGTTTGTGGGGATTATTGGAAAAGTTAGATAGGGCGTCATTAGCAGCAAAACGAAAATTAACCGTTCCATTTCTTAAACATTTGTTCAGCACTGAACTTCATCAAACAAAAAACCACGACGGATAAAATCCTATCGTGGTTTTTTTAAATACAAAAATTTACGCTTCTAAAACTGCTAAACGATCAGCAAGTAATGTTTCTAAAACAACAAGAGCTTTTGCAAAACCATCAATACCTTCTGCCAATTTATCAGTCGCCATGCGATCTTTAGCATGCATTGCGTCAAATGTCGCTTTATCAACATTGATTTTTTCGGCTGCTGAAGCGTTTGCAGCTTCAACATTCAATTTGCGCGGCAATTCGCCTTGCGTATTTTGCAACTCATCTAATAAAGACGGTGCAATCGTCAATAAATCACTACCTGCTAATTCAGTAATTTCGCCAACATTACGGAAACTTGCACCCATAACTTCAGTGTTATAACCGAATTTTTTGTAATAATTATAAATTTCAGTCACAGATAAAACACCTGGATCTTCTGCTGGTGCATAAGAATCTTTGCCAGTGTCTTTTTTGTACCAATCTAAAATACGACCGACAAATGGTGAAATCAATGTAATGCCGTTTTCAGCACACGCAATCGCTTGATGTAAACCGAAAATTAAGGTTAAGTTACAGTGAATACCTTCTTTTTCTAAAACTGCCGCTGCTTGAATACCTTCCCAAGTTGCTGCAACTTTGATTAAAACACGTTTGCGATCAATGCCAGCTGCTTCGTATTGAGCAATCAAATCACGACCTTTAGCAATCGTTGCTTCAGTGTCGAAAGATAAACGCGCATCAACTTCAGTTGAAACACGACCAGGAATGATTTTTAAAATTTGCAAACCGAAAGAAACCGCTAAACGATCAAATGCTAATGTCACAACTTGCGCTGCGTCTGCTGCTGCGCCCAATGATTCACGCGCACCTTTCAATGTATCATCAACAATACTTTGATATTGCGGCATTTGTGCTGCTGCAGTAATTAACGATGGATTTGTCGTTGCATCACGAGGTGTAAATTTTTCAATTGCTTGAATATCGCCAGTGTCGGCAACAACAACTGTGTACTGTTTTAATTGTTCGAGTAAAGATTGACCCATTAGAAACACCTGTTTTTAAAGTTTAAAAAATGTAATGTTTAGCTGCGTTGTGATTTCAGATATTTTTCAACACCTGTCAAAGCTACATCACTGACAATAGTTTCAACTATGACTACTGCAACTTCTTCTTTGGTTTGAAGAGCGGCACTCAAAGCTTGTTTTGCTAAATACTTACTTACACTGCTAGTTGTACTTTCAGGCAAACTTTGCAAATAGCTTTCAACGCGAGTTGTCTTTGGCTTTGCAGGTGCATTGCGTTCAGCAATCGATTTTTGCAATACATACTTTGCAACTCGACTCACAGGCACATTGTCTTGTGTTGCTAAATACTTCTCAACGCCTGTTTTTTTAACAACAATCGGCGCACTGCCTTCGTTATTTTTCAAGTATTTATCAACACCTGATAACGTCACAACTGGCTTATTTCTTTCTGCAATTGCTTTACGAGCTAAATACTTCGCTACACCACTTGGTTGATTTTGCTCTTGTGATTTTAGATATTTTTCGACGCTGCTTAAGCCTGTTGCTGGCTGACCTTCCAAATAACGACTGACACCTGTAAGACCGTCTGAAGTATTAGAAACAATAGCATTTCGCGCAGTTGTGGTGTCGTATTCATCTGCTGAATGACCACCAAATAGACTTGAAAAAAAGCCCATAACTACCCCCGATCTGTATCGTTTTGAGCCGCTTTTTGTGCAATGTTTTGTTTCGCAATATAACGTGCAACATTGGTTGGTTTTCCAGCGCGATCAAGATATTTTGTTACACCAGAAACTTTAGGTACGCGAGCGTTCAAATAACGAGTTACGCCTGTTTCGCGATTTGCATAAACCCCATCATCAATAGAATTATTACCACCAAAAATACCTGCAAATTTAGGACATCTTGATGCCGCGAAACCTGCTACAACTAACGCACCTAACAATAAAAATAAGTTATTATCACCTTCTTTTGCTGCTTTTTTCTCAGCGGCTTGTTCCATAATTACCGAACCCGCACTGGTTGTGTATTCAGGAGCAGAAGTTGGCGCAATAGAAGGAGCTGATTTGCTTGGTTTATAGTTCTCATCGCTAAACAAAACTTTCGGTTGGAAGTTCGTTGCAGGATATTTTGAATCATCCACACTTACTGCTGGTGCAGAAGTTTTTGTAGATGCTGTTACTTTCACTGCTGGAGTTGATGATTTGATAGATTCGTCTTGATAAAGCACTTTTGGTTCAAAATCAGCTGCTGGATATTGACCAGCAAATGCGGCAAGTGGACTTGCCACTAACAATGCAACGATTGCACCTTGAAGTAAATTATTTTTTTTCACATTGACACCTATTTTTGTAGTTATATAAAGTCAAAAAACCTCACACGTTTTAAGCGTGCGAGGATTCGTGCTAAAAATTAAAGCACCGCTTTAACGTGTTTGACCACGTTTTCAGGCGTGAAACCGAAATGCTCAAATAAAACGCCACCTGGTGCAGATTCACCGAATGTATCGATGCCAACTACACTACCTTCTAAACCAACATATTTGCGCCAGAAATCTGTTACGCCAGCTTCGATAGCAACGCGTTTAACACCTGGAATCAAAATACTGTCTTTGTAGGCTTGATCTTGACGATCAAAAACATTCGTTGATGGCATAGAAACCACGCGAGCATTGATACCTTCTGCAGCTAAAGCGGCTTGAGATTTCATTGCTAATGTTACTTCTGAACCTGTCGCAATCAAAATAACAGCAACATCACCTGCTGCTTCAGAAACAACATAAGCCCCTTTACGCATTGCTGCAATTTGTGCGTCATCGTGTGCAATCGCTGGAATTGCTTGGCGACTTAATACTAAGCTCGTTGGTCCATTTTTGCGTTCAACAGCTGCAACCCAAGAAACCGCAGTTTCAGTTGAATCAGCAGGTCGCCATACATCCATATTTGGAATGTAACGTAACGCAGATGTATTTTCGATTGGTTGATGGGTTGGACCATCTTCGCCTTGACCGATTGAATCGTGTGTTAGTACCGCAATCGTTTGAATTTTCATCAAAGCAGCCATACGCAATGCACTTTTCGCATAGTCAGAGAACATGTGGAATGTGCCACCGAATGGTAATAAACCACCATGCAATGCCATGCCATTCATGATGGCGTACATACCAAATTCACGCACACCGTAAGAAATGTAGTTGCCTGTTGATTTACCACTAACGTGTTTGAAACTTGCACAGCTTGTCAGATTTGAACCCGTCAAATCGGCAGAACCACCTAAAAATTCAGGCAATGTTTCTGCTAATCCTGCAATCGCTTTTTGCGATGCTTGACGTGACGCTAAGTTTTCGCCTTTTTCGTTAGTTGCTTTGATAAATGCGTCAGTCACTGATTTCCAGTTTGCTGGTAATTCACCTGCCATGCGGCGTTTGAATTCTGCTGCTTCTGCTGGGAATGCGGCGGCATAAGCTGCAAATTTTTCATCCCAAGATTTTTCAGCTGTTGCACCTTTAACTTTTGCATCCCAACCCGCATAAACGTTTTCAGGGATAACAAATGGTTCGTGCGTCCAACCTAATTCTTTACGAGTTAATGCAACTTCTTCCAAACCTAATGCAGCACCATGGCAATCGTGACTGCCGCTTTTATTTGGTGAGCCAAAACCAATAATAGTTTTGCAGCAAATCATTGACGGTTTATCAGTAACGGCTTTCGCTGCTACAATCGCGGCATTGATTTCATCAGCGTTGTGACCATCAACAGATTGAACGTGCCAGCCATAGGCTTCAAAGCGTTTTACTGTGTCATCTGTGTACCAGCCATCAATGTGACCGTCGATAGAAATGTTGTTGTCATCCCAGAATGCAACTAATTTGCCTAAGCCCCAAGTTCCAGCAAGCGCACACGCTTCGTGTGACACGCCTTCCATTAAGCAACCGTCACCTAAGAAAACGTAGGTATGGTGATCAATAATTTCATGACCAGGTTTGTTGAATTGATCGGCTAATAATTTTTCAGCCATCGCAAAACCAACACCGTTGGTGATGCCTTGTCCAAGTGGACCTGTTGTTGTTTCAACACCTGGTGCATAACCATATTCTGGATGACCTGGACATTTAGAATGCAATTGACGGAATGATGCCAATTCTTTCATTGGCAAATCATAGCCAGAAAGGTGCAACAACGAATAAATTAACATTGAGCCATGACCATTCGACAATACGAAACGGTCACGATCTGCAAAATTTGGATTCGTTGGATTATGTTTTAAATGATCGTTCCACAACACTTCTGCAATATCCGCCATACCCATTGGCGCACCTGGGTGTCCTGAATTTGCTTTTTGTACGGCATCCATGCTCAAAGCGCGAATAGCGTTTGCTAATTCTCTACGCGAAGTCATCTTCTCTCCTTTTGTGGTATCTGTTAAAAAAATTGCACTACTAAAATTCTTCAATAGTGCAACCCGTATATTCTGACCTGAAAAACGAATAAATAATTACCCGTTTTTAACTCACTTTTTTTTATTCTAAATTTGCGTGTCTTTCGCGCATAATTTCTTCAGGAATGCCTTTCTCATGAATAATATGAGAAATTGTTGATTCCAAAAAGAGCAATGTTGACAACTCAAAAACAGTTCCCATAGGCATTCCGACAACTTTTCCATATAAATCATCACGACCAATTTGGAAAACGCCATCCGCCATATCACCAATTGTTGAAGTCGCTTTTGACGAAATCAACATAATTTTTGCGCCCATTTTTTTCGCGCTTTTAGTGAAGGCAATCAATTGCTCAGTTTCACCTGAACCCGAAATAATGATTAGCAAATCACCTTCTTTGATGCTTGGAGTAACGATTTCGCCGACAACATTGACGTTGTAACCACCATGCACCAACCGCATCGCAAAGAAATTGCCGACCAGTTTTGAACGACCCGCGCCCGCAATAAAAATGCGACCCGCGTCGTCGAGCATAGCGGTGAGTTTTTCATCATAAGATTCCTCTGTAGCTTCAAGGATTCCTGTGATTTTATCTAAGATAAGCTGTTGGTGCATAAGAGTTCCTTAATTAAACTGCGTCAACTAATTCACGAATTTCACGAGCTGATTCAGCAGGTGATGCCGCACCGTAGATTGCTGCGCCAACCACAATAATGTTTGCGCCTGCACGAACTACGTCTTGAACAGTTTTAGCGTTGATACCGCCAGCAACTGAAATACGAACACCTAAATTCAAACCTGCAATCAAGTTCAAATCAGCAAATGGTGTATCACCAGCAGCTTGTGCATCTAAACCTGTGTGAATACCCATAACTTGTGCGCCAGCCGCAACAGTTGCACGAGCGCAAGCTGCTTTGTCTTCAACGTTGATTAAATCAATTTGAGCTTCAGCAGCGTGTGCGTTAGCTGCTTTGATAACGCCTTTGCAAGTTGCTAAACCAGAAACACCTAATACTGTACAAATGTCCGCGCCAGCTGCGTAGAAAGGAGTTGCTTCGTATTCGCCAGCATCCATTGTTTTTAAGTCAACTAACAATAATTTGTCAGGGAATTCTGCACGCAACGCTTTTACTAACGCTACACCGTTGTGTTTGATGCAAGGTGTGCCGATTTCGAAAATATCAACGAATGGTGCAACTTGTTTTGCTAATGAAACAGTTGCGTCGAAATCTAATGAATCTAATGCCATTTGAATCAATGGTTTTGCCATGGTGTACACTCCAAATAAAGTTATAGTTATAGTTAAAATTGTTACGCTAATTTATGCGGGGCTAACTTTAAAGTACAAGGGGTAGCAATGTCAATGCAAAATGCGCCCTAATCCTTTTGCCCGTTGTCACGCAAGGTTACAGTACGATTAAACACCAATTTTTCCAGCGTACTTTCAGTATCCAAACAAAAATAGCCCGTGCGTTCAAATTGATAACGATTTTCTAAGGTTGCATCTTTTAAACTCGCTTCAACGCGGCACAAATTCAAGATTTGCAACGAATTTGGATTGACTACATCCAAGAAATTATCTTCATTATCGGGTTGTGGCACGGTAAATAATCGGTCATATAAACGAATTTCTGCCGCGTGTGAATGCGCCTCGTCAACCCAATGAATCACACCTTTTGCTTTACGACCTTCAGGATTTTTACCAAGTGTATTTTCGTCATAACTGCAACGTAATTCGATAATTTCGCCATTCGCATTTTTAATCACCTCGTCGCAACGAATCACATACGAACCACGTAAACGCACTTCTTCACCGACACTTAAACGCTTGTATTTTGGTGGCGGATTTTCTGAAAAATCGTCGCGTTCAATCAAAATCGTTTTTGAAAAAGGCACAATTCGTTTGCCAAATTCTTCTCGTTGCGGGTGATTGCTGACTTCTAAATTTTCGATTTTATCGTCGGGATAATTGGTAATCACGACGCGCAACGGCTCTAAAACTGCCATTGCACGAAACGCATTCACGTTCAAATCTTCACGAATGCAGTATTCCAACACACCCATTTCAATCCATGAATTTTGTTTTGTAATCCCAATCCGTTCACAAAAATCTTTAATCGCTTGCGGCGTAAAACCAGCGCGGCGCAAACCTGCAATCGTCGGCATTCTGGGATCGTCCCAACCATGAACGTGTTTTTCAGTCACAAGCTGATTTAATTTTCGTTTGCTTACAATTGTGTATTCCAATTGCAAACGCGCAAATTCAATTTGTTGCGGATGACATGGCACGTCAAGTTGTTCTAAAACCCAATCATAAAGCGGACGATGGTCAGCAAATTCAAGCGTACAAAGCGAATGCGTGATATTTTCAAGTGCGTCAGAAATACAGTGCGTGTAATCGTACATCGGATAAATACACCACGCATCGCCTGTGCTGTGATGATGAACGCGGCGAATGCGATAAATTGTTGGGTCGCGCATATTCATATTTGGCGAAGCCATATCAATTTTGGCGCGTAACACATATTTTCCATCTTTAAATTCACCTGCTCGCATTCTGGCAAATAAATCTAAATTTTCTTCGATTGAACGATGACGGTCTGGACTTTCTTTGCCTGCTTCTGTCAACGTGCCGCGATAAACGCGAATTTCATCAGCTGATAAACTATCTACATACGCCAAATCTTTCTTAATCAACTCGACCGCATATTGATAAAGTTGCTCAAAATAATCTGACGCATGATGCAATTCTGTCCATTCAAAACCAAGCCAAGCAACGTCGCGTTTAATCGAATCCATGTATTCAACATTTTCTTTTTCAGGATTTGTATCGTCAAAACGCAAGTTGCAGGTGCCGTTATTTTCTAATGCTGCGCCGAAATTTAAACAAATCGATTTTGCGTGACCAATGTGCAAATAACCATTTGGTTCAGGTGGAAAACGAGTGGCAACTTTGCCATTATTTTTATTTACCGCTAAATCGTTGGCGATAATTTGGCGAATGAAATTCGCGGGTAAAACAGTTTCTGGAGTTTGCATAATGTTTGAATTCAAAAAGTAAAAGTTATAAATTATGTTAAAGGAATCTTAATGCTCTAACAAGGCAGAAAACGTGCCATTGAATGATTTACCTCTGCTGATTTTTAGGCATTTTGCTTTTATGCCATAATGTGCCAAATCTTTAAACTTACAGATATTGGATAATTATTTTATGACACCACGAAAAATTTTAGTGACTAGCGCGTTACCGTATGCCAATGGCGCGATTCATTTAGGGCATTTAGTCGAATATATTCAAACGGATATTTGGGTGCGATTCCAGAAACAACGCGGCAACGAATGTTATTACGTTTGCGCTGATGACGCGCACGGCACGCCGATTATGCTCAAAGCAGATCGCGACGGTATTACGCCAGAAGAATTGATTACCGAAGTAGGC
The DNA here is from genome assembly GCA_903847275.1 of uncultured Pseudomonadota bacterium. GTDB lineage: Bacteria > Pseudomonadota > Gammaproteobacteria > Methylococcales > Methylomonadaceae > UBA10906. Next base: position 24,255 of record CAINDC010000038.1, on the reverse strand, counting down.
AAAGCGCATTTTGCGGATTTTTCAAATTTTGGTATTGCATTCGACAATTATCACTGCACGCATTCGCCTGAAAATAAAACGCTGTCGGAATTGGTTTATTTACGTTTACGCGATGCGGGACATATTAGTTCTCGTACGATTACCCAAGCGTTTGATCCCGTTAAAAATATGTTTTTGCCTGATCGATTCATTAAAGGCGATTGCCCCAAATGTGGCGCGAAAGACCAATATGGCGACGGTTGCGAAGTCTGTGGCGCGAATTATTCACCAACCGATTTGAAAAATGCCGTTTCAGCAGTTTCGGGTGCCACGCCAATTGAAAAAGAATCTGAACATTATTTTTTCAATTTAGCCGATTTCACTGAAATGTTGCGTGATTGGACAACGGCAGGACATTTACAAGCCGAAGTTCGTAATAAATTAGCCGAATGGCTCGAAGGCGGTTTGCAACAATGGGATATTTCGCGTGATGCACCATATTTTGGTTTTGAAATTCCTGACGCGCCAAACAAGTATTTTTACGTTTGGCTCGATGCACCGATTGGTTACATGGCGAGTTTTCAAAATTTGTGCGACAAAACCGATTTGAAATTTGATGATTTTTGGGCGAAAGATAGCGATGTTGAACTTTATCATTTTATCGGCAAAGACATCATTTATTTCCACGCTTTATTTTGGCCAGCGATGTTAAGCGGTGCAAATTTTAGAACGCCAGATGCGATTTTCGCACACGGATTTTTAACGGTAAACGGCGAAAAAATGTCGAAATCACGCGGCACATTTATTACCGCTCGTACTTATCTTGACCATTTAAATCCCGAATATCTACGTTATTATTTCGCGGCGAAATTGAGCAACACCATTGACGATATTGATTTGAATTTTGAAGATTTTAGTCAACGCGTGAATTCGGATTTAGTTGGAAAAGTCGTTAATATCGCTAGTCGTTGCAGCGGGTTTATTCGCAAAAAATTCGACAATAAACTTTCGGCAACGTGTGTTGAATCTGAATTATTTGCTGATTTTATCGCCGCAAATGAAATGATTGCTGAAAGTTATGAAAACCGTGAATTTGGTAAAGCCATGCGTGAAATTATGGCGTTAGCCGATAAAGCTAACCAATACATTGATGACAAAAAACCGTGGACAATTGCCAAAGAAGAAGGCAAAGATGCAGAATTGCACGACGTATGTTCGGTAGCAATTAATTTATTTAGAATTTTAGCAGCCTATTTGAAACCCGTTTTACCTGCGTTGACGACCGAAGCAGAAGCGTTTTTAAACGCGCCAATTACAACATGGATTGATGAGTTACAACCGTTAGTGAATCATACGTTAAACGATTTCAAACCACTTATGACGCGCGTTGAAGCAGATAAAATTGCCGCAATTATTGAAGATTCAAAGGAAACATTGTTAAAAGCTTAATCAATTAACATTCGTTCCAATGTGCTATTTGGCGCGAATTCAATTTTTTCAGACATAATTTTTTCACAAAGCACTAGCAACGCATTTGCATTTTGTAACTGCGTTGCACGTTGCCGTTGAAATTGCTCAATCGCTACGCCGACTTCGTGATTTAAATTCGCTAACCCTTGCGAAATCCCTTTATTCAAACCGCGTAATGCACATTTTTCGAGTGATGGTTGGCATTTTTTCAAAATGAAAAACGGCACCAGCCACGATAATCCGCAAACCAATGTGCTATGAATCGCAAAATCCAGATTTAAATAATGATCGTGCGTTTGATTACTTTCGTAATAACCATTCACGACTTGAAAACCTACCCAACTCATCGCTGCTAATGGCAAAATAATCTCCGCAATTGCCACAAATTTTAACGCAACACGTTGCACCACATTTCCGCGTTGCGCCAAGGCTTGCCGCGTTTGAAGTTCGACGTGCGAATTAAATTGTTTTTGAGCCTTTTCACGCAAAGTTAAAAGCTGCATTTCTAACGGCGTAATTGGCAAACCCAAGGTTTGTGCGTCAATAACCAACACATTCAAAGCATCATCAAAACGAATTTGCGTCCAATCATCCCACAAAAAATTGCCGCCTTTTTCAAAGGGTAAAAGCCTTGCAAACTGTTCGGCTAACGGTTGAAGTTGCCACGCAAATCCTTGCTGTAATTGTGTAGAAACATTTTTCCAATTTGAAAGCCAATGTGACTGCAATTTTTTCAAAGCCGTTTCATTACCAAATTGCACCAGATAATTTTGTAACTGATTCTGCAACGCTTGCACACGAATGTGTTCGCCGCGTTGTTCTAATTGTTCGACAGTTTTTTGCGTGGCAAGTGCGGTTAGCGTTTCAGCTAATGTGTTAAATTCATCGTTCAAATTCAAAGAAATTTCACAGCACGTTTTAAAAATCAGTGGCGCGTTAAATCCAGCAACGTGTAACTGCTTTTCAAAATCGGCGGCTTGTTCGATTTGCCCCCTATCCCACTGATTCATCACAAATAACCACGCGTGATTTGCGCCTTCGGCAAGCAACAATCGCCACGCTTTTTCGTCTCGATAACGTTCTGGGCTGACAACATAAATCAACACGTCGATATGCGGCATCCAGTTTAAAACCAATGTTTTGTTATGTTCGTCAGTGCTATCAAAATCAGGCATATCAATCCAAACTACACTTTTTTGCATCGCATCATCATGATTAGCTACTCGAATATCTGCCGTTGGCAAATTTGGTAACGTGATTTCATGATGGTGAAAAAGCGTCACTTCTTTTGAAGTTGGACGCGCAACGCCCGATTTTGCAATCGGTTTGCCAGCGAGCCGATTTAATAACGAACTTTTACCCACGCCCGTGCCGCCCATGAAAGCGACAATTAAAGGACGCATTGAATTTTCAAAAAGTGATTTTTTTTCTTTTTGTAAAAAAGAAGTTGGATTCAGTTCGCTAATCCAACCCAATTCATAAGCCTGTTGTGACCAATTTTCAGTGCGTTGTAAAAGTTCAGAGTAATCGTAAGCCATGTGGTTTTTCATTAAGTTTTGTTTCAACTTCGGCAAGTTGTTCGGGTGAAATTGCAAAATGGGTTTGAGTTTTTAGGTGTTGTGGCAAAGCGTTTAAACGTTGTGCGAGTGGCTCAAAAATCTGCTTTTTTACAGTGGTAAGTTGCTGTGCTTTTAAATCGGTTTCAACCTTTTTCATGTAACTACCAATCGCGCTTTCAGTCAGCAAATTCGTCAACATCAACATCGCAGGGGCAATGGCTAAATCATGTAAACCAATTCCACCCGTGTATAACGTTAATACGACAACTGCCGCATCAGCCGTGATTCGAGTAGCGCGTAGCATATTTAAAACAAGGGGTTGTTCTTTTAATTTTGCGTAAAGCCCTTGCGCGGCAAGTTCAACATCTTGCTGAAAATTTTGATGATAATTTTCAGTCGTGTGTTTGAATTCATTCAAAATAGCTGTTCGATTATGGCGTAATTCTTCACTTAATTCGCGCCACAGCAAATGTGTATTTTTATCTAATAATTCATGTGCTAGTTCAGTCAATGTGTGATTTAACAAAGAGGTTAAAACCGTCATTTCATGACTGCGTTGTAGATGATTTCGACTCCCACCTAATTGTCGAACTAATTTCAACGGATAAAGCAAAACCTTTCGCGCGGTCATCATGGCTTTCGCAACACTTGGAATTTCGAGCAACAACAATAATTCGGCAATCGCTTGTTGAAAGGTTTCATAGTGACGCGGATGATTCAAATAATCATGTTCATAATTTTTTAACGCTTGCGTCATTACGTCATCAACCAATATTTGCCACGCCTCATAAATTTCATGTTCAGCGCGTAATGGTTTTGTCCATTCTTGCCAATGCGTTTGTACTAATTTTTGTTCACGTCGCTGCTGTTTTTCACGCCGCACTTTTTTCGCTAATTGAAACAAAATATGTTGTTTCGATTTCGGAATTTCGGGCAATCTTGTTGCTTGTTGATAAAGCAACGGAATGATTTCTGGAAACGTATCACGACGATAATCGTGCCATTTTTCTTTGAGTGATTCTAAAATAACCGTTTCAGAATCTTCGCTTAATTTATTGACACAAATGAGTGTGGGTTGTCGCAATGGCTCGATAAGTTTCAATGTATCCCACACGGTTTGATCCGCATATTTTTCTTTGCTGACAACGAGAACAATAATATCAGCAAGCGCAATCGTTTTTAAAACGCCTTCTCGATAATCTGTCGAATCAATCGAATCAAAATCGGGCGTATCCCAAAAAATAACAGGTGGTAAAAAAGAGGAGTTTTCAGTCTGCGTTAATGTATAACAATCAAAACGATTTTTGCTCAGATTTTCGCGTGCAACTTTTATAAATGGCGCGAAATAATCCGTTAAATTTTTGCAATCTGACAATTCAATTTGATGACAAAAACCTTGTGGGTGAACGGTATAACCAGCCAAAGGACTTACGCCAGCGTTTTCTGATTGCAAAAAAACATTCGTAAGAGAACTTTTTCCCGCTTGCGTTGGTCCAATAATCGCACAAGATAATGGCAGCGTTTCAACGAATTTTCCTTTGCGTAAAAAGGCTTCAGCAAGCGTTAATTGTTGAAATGCTTGTTGATAACTTTGCACTTCGTTTGAATGGGAATTCAAAACGATTTGATAACGTTGACGAAGTAACGTGATAAATTCCAGCATAAAAAAATGGGCTTCGGTTTATAATGACTGCCTATTTTACGTTTAATTCGAGATACTTGTAATGAAGAAACTTCCACTTGTTTTGTTAATGCTAAGTTGCACAATGTTGACGGCGTGCGGCGGCGATAAAATTAACGCACACAACGAAAAATCCGCCTATCGCTCCGTTAAGATGATTAAAAACCACTTGCAAGCGGAAATGCGTGTCGAATATGAAATGTCATTTTGGATGATTCGTGATGCTAAAAAAGATAATGCTGAATTTTTAGCCGCTGTTGATGGTAAAAAAGCAGAAGAAATTATCGCAATGGGCAGAGAAATTTATGAGAAACGTAAAGCTGAAGGCTTTGCCGAATATCAGCAATACAAAACGTGGGAAGAAATGATGGCGAAATACGATCGTGATCGCATCAAACAAGGCAAAGCGAAATCAGATGTAAAAGAAAATATTGGCGACCCAAAAATGGGAAACCGTGATGTTGTTTACAAGTTGTAATGACAAAATAATATGTTTGATAAAAAAATAGCCAGTATAGCCGTCGCATTTTGCTTATGTCATTCTGTCACGAGCGCAGCAAGTGATGACAAGCGCGAAGCCATATTTGCAACAGATGTTCAACAAACTTTAAATCTAGGACGGGCGGTTTGGCTTGAATCGTCTGGGAAAAAATTTTTAAATCTCTACACGGATACTTCACAAAGTTACCGTGACGGCATAATTATTCTTTTACACGATGTCGGTGGGCATCCAAACCAAGAAGCGGTGATTAAGTCGTTTCGTGCCTTTTTTCCTCGTCACCATTGGGCAACATTATCAGTTCAGATGCCGTTACGCGAAGAAGGCGCGTTCAGCCAAGATTACTACTCGCTTTTTCCTGAAGCGAAAACAAGGTTATTAGAGGCAATTAAATTCGCTAAAGCTGAAAAGGCTGAAAGAATCGTTGTCATTGGTTACGGCTTAGGCGGATTGATGGCGAGTTTTTCGTTAGCTGAAAAAATAGTAGGCGTAAATGCGTTAGTAACCATTAGTCTACCCGTGCCAGAAACGAATGATCCAAATGTACAAGTCATATCATCTATATCCAAATTTAAATTGCCGTTGCTAGATATTTACGGCGAATTAGATACTGCAAATGTCGTAAATAGTGCGCGAGAACGACAAGTAGCGGGCAAAAAAAATTCTTATTACCAACAATTTAAAATAGAAAATGAAGGACATCAGTATTTGCATGCTGACGGATTATTGGAAAAACGCATTTACAGTTGGATTGATAAAATCGTAAGCAAGGAAGGACCACCAGGTCCAAAAGGTGATAAAGGCATTAAAGGTCTTTCTGGAATCGAAGGGCTTCCTGGACCTAAAGGTGATACAGGCGAACAAGGTGAGCAAGGGGAACAAGGTGTTCCAGGCATCCAAGGTGTGAAAGGTGATCTTGGCCTCAAAGGAGAACGCGGCTTACAAGGTGTTCAAGGACCACAAGGCGTTGAAGGTGATCCTGGTCCAAAAGGCGACCAAGGTCTAAAAGGTGATCAAGGTGTCAAAGGCGACCAAGGCCTAAAAGGTGATCAAGGCGTTAAAGGTGATCAAGGTATCAAAGGCGATACTGGTCCCAAAGGTGATCAAGGCTTTAAAGGCGACCAAGGTGCAAAAGGTGATCAAGGCTTTAAAGGTGATCCTGGTGCGAAAGGTGATCAAGGTCCAATAGGCGAACAAGGTATTAAAGGTGATAGTGTAAAAGGTGATCAAGGACCAAAAGGCGACCAAGGACCAAAAGGTGATCCTGGTCCAAAAGGCGATCCTGGCTTTAAAGGTGATACAGGTCCAAAAGGCGATCAAGGCTTTAAAGGCGATCCTGGTCAAAAAGGTGATCCTGGCGCAAAAGGTGATCCTGGTTCAAAAGGTAATCTTGGTGCAAAAGGTGATAAAGGTGACAAAGGACCGAAAGGCGATTCTGTTGTGAAACCACAATAGATTTTCTTCGTAAAAAAAGGCAGAGCAAATAATGATTGCTCTGCCTTTTTTGTGTGTGAATGTGTGAGTATTTGGTAGATTGAGCCTTTAACTAAAAATAAAATTCTGAAAACTAACCAAAATTAGAACCCATTAAAATGACTATTAAACCAGCTACAACAACAACGCTTAGTTTTAGTGAAATTTCACCTGCTGAACGCTATGAAGTGTGGCGTGAAAGTATTTCCGTTGTTTTTGACATCGATTCAAAAACAAAAATTCAGCCCGAAGTATTCAATGCGGAATTAACGACAACGCATTTTTCTTCGATATTATTGAACAACACAAAAAGCCAAGGGCAAAATTTTAATCGTTCACAAAAATTGATTGCACAAGATGATTTAGATCACTTCTGGCTTCAAATGTTTATTGAAGGGTCGTCTTCTGGGCAATGGAATCGGCAACAAAATTCAACTGTAAGACCAGGGGATATTTTCTTAATCGATTTTAGCCAACCGTTTAGCTTAAAAACGACTAATTTTGAAGATATTAACTTAATTATTCCTCGTCATATTCTCCAAAAATACTTACCGAATGTTGAAAAATATCACGGAGCCATTCTGCCGCGTGATTCGGCATTTGCTAAAATTCTGGGTTCACATTTGTTGACATTAAAGTCGGTGGCATCAACGTTAAGCCTTAGTGAATCAAGCATTATTGCAGAAGGTGTTGCTCATTTAGCGGGACTTTATTTTAGTCAACAAGCTATTCCAATGGATAATTATTCGTTACAAGTCGCCACCGAAGAAACGATTAGGCACTATATTCGGCAACATTTAACTCATGCCAATCTAACGCCAAACATGATTGCCGCGCATTTCAAAATATCCCGAGCTTATTTGTATCGAATGTTCCCCGAAAAAGGAATTGCCACTTACATCAAAGAACAACGATTAAAACGTGCATATCGTGAACTTCAGTGTTTGACAGATAATCGACGCATTAGTGAAATTGCGTTTAGTCTTGGTTTCAATAGTGAAAGTGATTTTTCACGCAGTTTTCAACGATTTTTCCAATTTACCCCTTCGGAAGTTCGTTACAGCAACGCCATATTTTCACAAGACAATTCTGTTTCAAATTCGCAAAACGAACGTGATTTTCATTTTGAAGATTGGGTTCGCAAACTTTAAATTTTCTCTGAGACGGATTGTCAAAAGATTGTAGACGCTCGGGCAAAAGGAATTGAAAAATTTGTGGGATATTGATTACACATGCAACTCAATGCAGGTGCGTTAATCTAGGCAAAATCAGGAAAATGTTTTGATTTTGTTATCTCATTGATTATATTTTTATTACGGATTTCCAATGGCGACTCAACCAAACACAAATGCGCCAGCATTTACAAATATATTAGGCATTACTACGCTTCCAGAAGCACCAATACTGGCATCAACAGGCAGTTTTACGATTAGTGATGCTGATATGCCAAATGATTCGGTTTCTGTTGATATTCCGAATGTTTCTATTGAAGGTTTAAGTAGTACAAATGCTGTCGCATTAGCAGCTGCGCTTAATGCAAATGCCCCTAACTTCCTTACGTTGTCTGTTGAACCGAATACCACTTTTTCTGCTGAAACGGCTGTTAATTGGTCATTTAACATTGCCAATATCCCAGCCTTTGAAAGTCTTTTAAATGGCGACGATATTAAGTTTTCTTACCAAATCGACGCAACGGATAGCAATGATTTAGTCACTACGCAAACGTTGGATTTTACCATTCAAGGTAAAACGCAAATTCTTGACGTAAAATCAATTAGTGGCGTACTTGAAGATTCTGTTAATGCGATTGCTCCACAACGCGCCACTGTTATTGTTCAAACTGAAAATGGCACTCAGATTAGATTATTCGATACAGCGGCTGGATTCGATGTTACTGACAAATTTAATTTGAGATATGACGCAGCGAGGGACTTAAACTCTGGAATTAAAACGCTAACATTCGAGTTAAAAGACGGTATTGGCTATAACGGTACAAAATCACTGACTGCAAAATCATTTCTTGATTCAGCTACGGTTTTCACTTCCGCACAAAGCACGTTTTTAGTCCCTATTTTTACCGTTCCTAGCTCTAGTGGTAATGACACCATTACAGGTAGTGCTGGAGCAGATACTTTATCAGGTGGTTTGGGTAACGATACTTACATTATCAACGATGCGGCTAATGTTATTTTGGAAGGTGTGAACGAAGGTTCTTCTGATACCGTCCATTCAACAATTTCTTATGCACTTCCTGACAATGTTGAAGAGTTATATCTCGATGACACTGCTGCAACTGGAACAGGAAATAGTGGTAGCAATAAAATTTTTGGTAACGGTGTAAACAATACGCTTGATGATGGCGATGCTGTTGGTAGCACAATTACGAATACTTTATCAGGTGGAAAAGGTGGTGATACTTACATTATTCACAGCAGCGCAACGATGGTTACGGGTGAAACTAACATCGGTGGTGTTGATGCTGTTCGTAGTTTTGTTAATTTCATATTGCCAAAGAATGTTGAAAACTTAACGCTTGAAGGAACGCTTAATAGCTCTGGTAAAGGTAATAATTTGTCCAACACAATCATTGGTAACAGTGGCAATAATACGTTAGACGGTGGCGCAGGGGCTGATACGCTTGAAGGCGGAACGGGTGATGATTTGTATATTATTGACCGCGCAACGGATGTTATTCATGAATCGACTACAAGTGGAACAGACACCATTCAATCCATTGTGACTTACGCGTTGCCTACAAATGTTGAAAATTTAACATTAGTTGGATTAGCAACGATTTCAGGAACAGGCAATGCAGACGCAAATATCATTGTGGGAAATGGGGCGGCAAATACATTAAATGGCGGAGCGGGTAATGATGTATTGGGGGGTGAAAAAGGTAATGATGTGTTAATCGGCGACGCGGGAAATGACACCTTGATTGGTGGTGTTGGCGTTGATACCTTAACAGGCGGAGATGGTGCTGACACATTTATGTTTGAATCATTGACTGAAATGGGAACGGCAACCCGCCGCGATGTGATTACTGATTTTCAAACCAGCGTTGATAAAATCGATTTGTTGAGGCTTACTTCTGAAACATTGACATCAAAAGGAACATCCGCGTTTGATGCAACAAATCAAATCCGTTGGTCATTTTATGGAGCTGGAACGACAGCAAGTCCTTATTACGCTGTGGTTCAAGGGAATTTGAGCGGGGATTTATTGCCTGAATTTGAAATTAAATTGGCAGGCGTTACGTTGCTTACTGATTCTGATTTTATGGGTGTTGTTATTCCGCAAAATGTGCCAGACATTATCCTCGATGAATATAACGGACATACTTATTTGCTCAGTAGTTCAACAACATGGGAAGGCGCAGAAGCTCAAGCAATTGCGATGGGTGGACATTTGGTAACGATAAATGATTTGACTGAAAATACTTGGGTGGCAAATACATTTAAAGGAGCAGACCGCTGGATTGGTTTAACCGATAAGGTAACGGAAGGCACTTTTATTTGGGCAAGTGGTGAAACATCAAGCTATAGAAGATGGGGGTACCCAGCAGAGCCTAATGATGCAGGCGTTAATGGCGAAGATTATGTTTTTATTATTTTCAACGAGTATCAAGATTGGAATGATATGCCTAACAATGTAACTCATACCGATAGTGCAAATAGTTTCCAAGGCATCATAGAACTCAATGCCACACAAGACACTACTGCCCCTGTTTTCTTAAAGGCAATGGTATCAGGAAAAACGTTAACATTGAGTTACATTGACGCTCATTTACTGAGTGTTAACGCTATCCCAACAACGGCTTTTTCTGTCTTGTCAGGCGGAGTAGCAAATCCTGTTACATCTGTTCGTGTAGATGCTTTGGCGAAAACGGTGATATTAAATTTGACCAATAATGTTACGCTAACTCAAAGCGCAACCATATCGTACACCGACCCTACAACAGGTAATGATAATAATGCGATTCAAGATTTTGCAGGCAATGATGCACTTTCTTTTACAGCACAAAATGTAAAGAATAATGACATGCTCGATGAATATAACGGACACACTTATTTACTCAGTACATCAACCACATGGGAAGGTGCAGAAGCTCAAGCGATTGCGATGGGTGGACATTTGGTAACGATAAATGATGCGCCTGAAAATACTTGGTTGGCGAATACATTTAAAACGCCTGAACTCTGGATTGGTTTAACCGACAAAGTGACGGAAGGTACTTTTGCTTGGGCAAATGGTGAAGCAGTAACTTATACAAATTGGGATGCACCAATTGAGCCAAATGATTATAAAGACCCTAGTAATTCTTACAGTGGTCAAGATTATGGTGTAACAAATCATTTTGGAGTATCTGGGATTTGGGATGATTCAAGCAATAATGTTAGTCAAGTTGATAGTATGAATAGTTACCAAGGCATCATAGAACTCAATGCCACACAAGACACTACTGCCCCTGTTTTCTCAAAGGCAACTGTATCAGGAAAAGCGTTAACATTGAGCTACATTGACGCTCATTCACTGAGTGTTAACGCTATACCAACAACGGCTTTTTCTGTTTTGTCGGGCGGAGTAGCCAATCCTGTTACATCTGTTCGTGTGGATGCTTTAGCGAAAACGGTGACATTAAATTTGGCTAACGATATAACGTCTGGTTCAATTTCATACACGGATTTAACGACGGGTAATGACAACAATGTTATTCAAGATTCAGCAGGCAATGACGCACTTTCTTTTTCAAAACAAATAACGCATCAGACAATGTCGGGGGTGTTGACTACAACTGATAATCGTATTGAAAGTGGTGCAGGTGCATATTTTGATAGTTACCCTATTACTGGTGTTACGAATGGTGCAACGATGAGTATTGCATTAAATTCCTCATCATTTGATACTTATATTCAAGTTATTCGTGACGGTGTAGGGGTTGTCGCGACTGCCAATGAGGGTGGTGATGGCACAAACGCACTACTTAATTACACTTATCAGACTGGTGACACGATTTATGCAACCGCTGGTTATAATTACAATGGTTCATTGCCACCAACAGGGGCTTATACGTTAACAATTATCGCAATCTAAGATTCTTTCAGAGCCAGAAAATATAAAAAAAGGCAGAGCAAATAATGATTGCTCTGCCTTTTTTGTGTAAGAACGTGAAAATGTTATTTTATTGCTGCTGTTGTAAAATGGAAAATCATTCAAATCCTCAGATTTTCACACTCGCCCTTTCATGATTGTTAAATACGCCTACTTTTTAAAAACGTCGCAACACTACCAAAAAACCAAATTATTTTTTTATGATTTATTGGAAAATCCTAATGGTTATTACAATAGCTACGTTGCTTTTTTTATTATCAGTATGGTGTTGTTGAGCGTATTTTTTCTTATTCATGAAATTGACCATCAAATTACGCATCTTAGTAAAATTTTAGAGCAAGGCATTTTAGTTGTCTTCACGATTGAGTATTTATTACGATTTTGGCTTGCCAGTAATTCTCACGAAATTATTTTGGAAGAATATGAAAAATCACTGTATCTAAACGTTCGATTTCCCGTATTGGAAGCATTACGAAAAGTCATTCGTGCGAAAATTCGCTACATGATTACGCCGATGGCAATTATTGATTTGTTAGCGATTTTACCGAGTTATGAAACCTTTCGTTTTTTACGCGTGTTTATGGTATTTCGGTTACTCAAATTGTTTCGCCATTTTCACAGTATCAAAGTATTTCTTAACATTTTAAAAAATAAGCGTTTTGAACTTTACACATTGGGAATCTTTTTAAGTTTTTTGATTTTTATTGGCAGCGTCGCCATTTATTTGTTTGAAAGTCATGCGGAAGGCGGTCAAATTAAGAATTTATTTGACGGACTTTATTGGTCAATTGTTACATTATCAACTGTAGGCTATGGTGATATTTCACCGCATACTGTGGGTGGACGTTTAGTGGCGATTGTTCTAATTTTTAGCGGTATCGGAATTTTGGCATTTTTCACATCGTTGATGGTGTCGGGATTTAGTGAAGAAATACACCATTTACAAGAAGACCGTACTTATACCGAAATTAAGCAATACAAAGATTTTGTGATTGTGTGTGGTTTTGGTCGAGTCGGTTTACACATCGCCAAACAATTAGCCAAAGATAAATTAAAATTCGTGATTATTGACCCACTTGAAATAAATGTTTTGCGGGCGAAAAATATGAAATACACCGTGATTCATGCAGACGCGAGCAAAAATGGTGTATTAGAAAATGCAGGGATTAACAATGGTGCATCTAGTGTGTTGTGTATAACCGATGACGATGTAATCAATGTTTATATTACGCTGACCGCTCGAAATTTAAATCGAAATGTTCATATTATTTCGCGTGCAAATAATGTAGAGAATGTGAAAAAATTGTATCAAGCAGGTGCAAGTAATGTCATTCGTCCATTTGAAATTGCTGGCATGGTAGTTGCTGAATATGTGGGACAACCTGTGGCATTTGAAGCTATTTTGGGAATTATTCACGCTGATAGTGATATTGTGATGGAAACAATTAACGTGCATTTAGGTTCTGATTTAGAAGGTAAAGAGATTTCCACTATCGATTTTTTGCAGCGTAAATTGATTTTGTTTGGCGTAATAAGTGCCAATCCAGAGCATCGCATTCACAAAAATAGTTACCAAATTAAAAGTCAGCATTTTTATTTTAATCCGCCAGCACATTTTTTATTACGCGCTGGTGATTTATTAGTCGTTTTAGGTCGCATAATGAGCATCGAACATTTTAATTCGCAAATTGCAAAAAGTAGATTTATAAAATAAAAATAAATCGAAATTCACTGTTTAACCTAAATTATTTATGGAGATATTTACAATATGAGTGATAACAATCCTATTCAAAATCCAAGCCTCACATTATCGGACGTTATTTTTATAATTTTCCTTATTTGCATTCTAGTTTTTTTGGGGTGGTCTGGCTCATTGGCGTATTCAGAAGGAATGAAAACAGAAACAACTAAACACAATGGAGAAACGTGGGCAAGTTGGTTGACTGAAGCTGGTGCGGAACGATTCAATGAAAATTACGCAATAAATGAATGCGCTCCAATCGCACATTCTTCTGATGACATAAAAACATCTCGAACATGGGGCGAATGCCTAAAGGCAATTACCACGACTCCTGCACCATTAGCAGCATTAACCAATCCCTTTTTTAATACACCAATTGGATTTGTCAATAAATGCAACCGTGGAGATCAAAGTCTTATCGGTTCAATGGTACTTGAAAAATTAACGCCTACACCTGTTGGTTCTACGTTACCTTTTACGATAAGCCAATTAGTTGAATCCGATGGAATTGATCAAAAAATTCAAATCCGTATTACGGTGTGTGATAACGGTGCGTACCCTATTTTTATCGCTGATGTAGAATTTTAAGGAGCTTATTTTCATGGAGTCGCCACCAAAAGTAATCATTCAAAAAAATGAAGCCGATTCATCGACAAAGATAATGGTGCAAATCGGCGTTCATAACAGCCGTGCAAACATTGATGAAGATTTACCGTTACGCAAATGGCTTTATAGCTGGCTGCTCGATCCTAATATCGATAATAACTACCAGAAAGATGTCGATCGCTGGATTAGTTCGCTCATTGTTTTAAATCTATTTGTATTACTGTTTGAACACGTTCCCGCCATATTTGAACCAAACAAACATTTGTTTCATTTATTCGATATGTTTTCGGTCATCGTATTTACGTTGGAATACTTCATGCGCCTGTGTTTGGCAGCGGAAGATGAAGAATTTAAAAATAGTAAATATCCTTATTTGAAATACATCACAAGTCCATTTGCGATTATCGACTTGTTGTCAGTTATGCCATTTTACCTTCAAGCGTTTATTTCAATTGATTTGCGGATGTTACGTTTCTTGAGATTATTACGAATTCTCAAATTGTTCCGCGTTTTAATTCCTGCCTATAAAGAATTTAAATTAGCGAATCAAGGGCGTACATTTCGCCAAAAAATACATGCTTTAGTATTTCCAAGTATTTACGGTGGCAGCTTACAAGGTATTTTCGATACATTTATCGTTGTTTGGGTGATTGTGTCCGTTATTGCGGTGGTGTTGGAATCTGTTTTTGCAATTCACTACATTCTTAACATTCAATTTATTATTCTCGATACAGTGGCTGTAGCAGTTTTCACAATGGAATACTGTATGCGGATTTACTCTTGCGTAGAAGAGCCAGGTTTTGAAAAAGCAATTTTAGGGCGATTTAAACAAGCGAAAACGACTTCTTCGATAATTGATTTTCTAGCTGTTTTGCCATTTTTTCTCGAAGTATTCTTACATCATTTATTTGATTTACGTTTTTTCCGAGTGTTCAGATTATTACGATTACTGAAATTAACACGTTACACTGGCGCAACATCAACATTAACCACTGTAATCGCACGAGAATGGCCAGTATTGGCGGCATCTGCGTTCATTATGTTACTCATGGTCGTATTAACCGCAAGTTTAGGTTATTTGTTTGAGCATGATGCACAACCTGAAAAATTCGAGAATATCCCGCAATCAATTTATTGGGCGGTGATTACGTTAGCTTCGGTTGGTTATGGTGATATATCGCCCATTACGCCAATGGGACGAATTATGACTATTATTCTCGCCCTTTTGGGAATTGGTATTTTTGCGATTCCAGCGGCGTTATTATCTTCTGCCTTTACGGATCAATTGCGTATCGAACGTGAAACACTTAAAAATGAACTTTACGATATGCTTGCAGATGGCATTATTTCTCCTGAAGAAGCGGATATTATTAACAGAGAGGCTAAACGACTTCATTTAAGCGAAGAAGAAGTTCAACGTTTGATTGAAAAAGCAAAATATGATCGAGAATTAAAAGACGATATTGCGGGTTTGCCGTTACACAAAATTGCAGCCTCCCCCACACACGCTGTTGAGCATTTTAAAACTCTAATGTCTCAAATTCGACAACTTGGTATTATGACGGACAAAGCAGAATTTGAAGCTGCTGCATTAGATAACGCCCGCCTTTCTCCAAAAGAATTGGGGTTGTGGCAATTTATTAACAAAACATAAAGTGAGAAAGTCTTACTCATTATGAAAAAAACCATTTCGCGTTATTTGCTCGACATTTGGTACAAAGATCATTTTATTGGTGCAGCATTGTTACCTCTTGGATTTTTGTTTTCAGATTTCGTAAAGTTTCGACGTTGGCTGTATAAAATTGGCTATTACAAAAGCCAAAATTTATCCGTTCCCGTTATTATCGTTGGCAACATCACTGTGGGTGGCACAGGTAAAACGCCATTGTGTATTTATTTAGCGAATTTGTTGAAATCCGAAGGTTATCGTGTCGGCATAATTAGTCGTGGTTATGGTGGTAAAACTGCGACACAAATGGTTTTGTCAAACAGTCAAGCCAATGAAGTTGGCGACGAAGCATTATTGATTGTACAAAAAACAAATTGCCCAATGGCTGTTGGTGCAAATCGCGTAGAAGCTGCGCAATTCTTATTGAAACACGCGCCTTGTGACGTTATTTTGGCAGATGATGGATTGCAACATTACGCCTTAAATCGTGATATTGAAATTGCCGTTGTTGATGGCGAACGACGTTTTGGAAATTCAATTTGTTTACCCGCTGGTCCTTTACGCGAACCCATTGAGCGTTTAGACATCGTTGATTTTGTGGTGGTGAATGGTAATGTCATCGAAAATAATGCGTGGGTCGAATGGCAAATGCAGTTAATTGGTGACGTGGCGGTGAATTTACTAACGGGCGAAAATAAATCATTGGTTGAATTTGGAAACCCAGAATGTCATGCAATTGCGGGCATAGGAAATCCAAAACGATTTTTTAAACAACTTGAAAACGCGGGACTTGCCCAACGCACTGATCACAGTTTTCCTGATCATCACGTTTTTGAAGCAGGCGAAATTGCATTTAAACATCAGCCTGTTTTTATGACAGAAAAAGACGCGGTGAAATGTAAAATTTTCGCTACTGAAAATCATTGGTTTGTTCCCGTGACAGCACAATTATCGGCAGAATTCGATGCCAAATTTTTAACCTTACTCAAAACAAAACCTTTTAAGAGAACCCTATGATTGATTCAAAATTGTTAGATATTTTAGCGTGTCCAATTTGCAAAAGTCCGTTGCGTTATCAAAAGGAAGCACAAGAATTGATTTGTCGTGCTGACCGTTTAGCGTTTCCGATTCGTGATTCAATTCCTGTGATGTTGGAAGATGAAGCGCGTCGTTTATCACTTGAAGAAATGGACGCATTACCAAAATGAGCGTGCCGTTTAAAGTGGTGATTCCTGCTCGATACGGTTCGACACGATTGTATGGCAAACCGTTATTGTTAATCGCTGGAAAACCAATGATTGCTCACGTTTGTGAACGTGCGAAAGAAGCCAATGCGGAAGAAATCATTGTTGCTACCGATGACGAACGGATTTTAAACGCGGTTTCTGAATTAGGTTTTCAAGCCATTTTAACGCGCGAAAATCACGAAAGTGGCACAGAACGTCTTGCCGAAATCGCTGAAAAATTTGGTTGGGCAGACGATACAATTATCGTAAATTTACAAGGCGATGAACCACTTTTGCCCGCAGATTATATTCGTCAAGTGGCACAGGCTTTGGCGAATCAAAACCAAGCGAGCATTGCAACATTGGCGGCGAAAATTCATGAGGCAGACGAAATTTTCAATCCGAATGCCGTGAAAGTGGTTTTGGATAAAAATGGTTACGCGCTTTATTTTAGTCGTGCGCCGATTCCGTGGAATCGTGCAGAATTTAAAACGCCCCCTGCTCCACTTTCAAAAAGCAACGATTGTTTTCGACACATTGGACTTTATGCTTATACCGCAGGTTTTTTGAAAAAATACTGTGAATGGGAAACGTCGCCACTTGAACAAATTGAAGCATTAGAACAATTACGAATTTTATGGCACGGTGAAAAAATTCTTGTGCAAATCGTTGATAAAACACCGCCAGCGGGTGTCGATACGCTTGAAGATTTGCAGCGCGTCGAAGCATTTTTAAAAAACATACACACTTAAAACTATGCGAATTTTATTTATTCATCAAAACTTTCCAGGGCAATTTAAACATTTAGCCCCTGCCCTCGCGGCGGATTCAAATAACGAAGTCGTGGCTTTCACGATGCAAAAAAACGCGCCTGAACGTTGGCAAAATGTGCGAATGATTAGTTATTCAGCCACACGCGGCACTACGCCAAATGTGCATCCGTGGGTGAGTGATTTTGAAACAAAAGTTATTCGTGGCGAAGCGTGTTTTAGAGCGGCATTAGAATTGCGCGATTCGGGTTTTACACCAGATTTGATTATCGCGCATTCGGGTTGGGGTGAAAGTTTATTTTTAAAAGACGTTTGGGCAGACACAAAATTAGCGATTTATTGCGAATTTTTCTACCACACGCACGGCACAGACGTGAATTTTGACCCAGAATTTATGAATGACGATCCGACAAACGATTGCCGTTTGCGCTTAAAAAATACCAATAATTTGCTGCATTTTGATATTGCTGATGCGGGAATTTCACCCACACATTGGCAAGCCAGCACGTTTCCCGAACCATTCCGCAGCAACATCGCCGTGATTCACGATGGCATTGATACGAATGCCATTGCGCCGAATGCTAATGTGTCTTTAACGCTGAATGTCAACGGTGGTGGCACGATTAAACTCACGCGCGATGATGAAGTGATTACGTTTGTGAATCGCAATTTAGAACCTTATCGTGGTTATCACACGTTTATGCGTGCGTTGCCAGAAATCATGCGTCGTCGTCCCAATGCGAGAATTCTAATTGTGGGCGCAGATGGCGTAAGTTACGGTTCAAAAGCTCCTGATGGTCAAAAGTGGAAAGATATTTTTCTCAATGAAGTGATTGAACATCTTGATATGAGCCGCATTCATTTTCTTGGACATATTGATTATTCGCACTTTATTCCGTTGTTGCAGTTATCACGAGTTCACGTTTATTTAACCTATCCATTTGTATTAAGTTGGAGTTTATTGGAAGCGATGAGCGTCGGTTGCTGCATTGTCGCCAGCAACACGCAACCGTTGCATGAAGCGATTCGTCACAACGATACGGGTAGATTGGTTGATTTCTTTGATAAAGAAGAACTCGCTAATAACGTGTGTGAATTACTCGATTTACCTGACGAACGCGCTCGTTTAGGCAAAAATGCGCGTGAATTTGCCCAAGCTACTTACGATTTAAATACCATTTGCTTACCACGCCAATTAGCGTGGGTTCAAAGTTTCGCTGACTAAAACACAAGGTAACAACGCATGA
The DNA here is from genome assembly GCA_903847275.1 of uncultured Pseudomonadota bacterium. GTDB lineage: Bacteria > Pseudomonadota > Gammaproteobacteria > Methylococcales > Methylomonadaceae > UBA10906. Next base: position 5,223 of record CAINDC010000038.1, on the reverse strand, counting down.
ATTATCGTTCCACTCGTCGCCGTCCAAATCCAAAAATTTCTGCGTTATGGCGCATCTTTTTTAGTTTATTTGCGCTGATTTTTCTTGCGGGTGGATGTTATTCCGCATTGATTTATTGGATGACTTCTGAGCAACCAACGTCTGTTTATCTCAATGTGGTAGAAGCGTGGAGTCGTTTAGGTGTGTTCATTTTTGTGGGTAATTTACTCACGCTGATTATTGCAGGTGCCATTAGTGCATTCATTACCACCTACATCAATAATAAAAGTGCTGCGCCAATCAATCGTTTAACCGAATTGTGTGAGCAAATTAGTGACGGCGGTCAGTTAGATGCGGTTAATATCCGAAATGAAAAAGGTCAATTTCGTAAATTAAGTTCTGCCTTTCGCCAAATGGTGAACAAATTATATTTGCGTCGAACTGAACAAGAAGAATGTATCGAACTCATCAATTTGCGAATTAAAGAATTACGTGCTGGAATGAATTTAACTGGTAGTCAACGCGATGTTTTAAATGAGTTAAACGCGCATATTCAACAATTGGAAAAAGTGATTTAAGTTCACATCTTTTCATTCTAATTTCTGCACCTAAATTGTGCTACAATCCGCGCAATTCCTTAGCTAAATCGCCTTTTATTTATGATTGATATTGGTAAAATAAACACGCTCAAAGTCAGTAAACAAAATAGTTCAGGTATTTATTTGAGTGATGAATCGGGCAAGCAAGTTTTATTGGTTGATAAAAAGCCACAAAAATACGAATTAGATGAGAGTATTGATGTTTTTGTTTTTGTCGATGGTGATGAACACCTTACTGCAACAACACAAAAACCATTGGCTCAAGTCGGTGATATTGCCTATTTGAACGTTGTTTCAGTAAATTATTACGGTGCATTTTTGGAATGGGGTTTTACCAAAAATTTACTTGTACCCTACAGCGAACAGCATCACGAATTAGAAGTTGGCGAATCGTATTTTTTCAAAATTTTTTTAGATGAAAAAGGACGTTTAGTTGCCACAACAAAACTGAATCAATTTATTGCTGATGAGGTAAATCCAGACGAATTTACGGTTGGGCAAAAAGTTAGTTTATTGATTGCTGATGAAACCGATTTAGGTATCAAAGCTATTGTAAATAATACTTATTGGGGTTTGCTTTATGAAAATGAGATTTTTCAAACCTTGCGAATGGGGCAGCGTATTGATGGCTATATCAAAACCATTCGAGATGACTTTCGGTTAGATTTAGTATTGAGTGAAATTGGTTACGGAAAAGTCACGACTTTAACGGATAAAATTTTACAAATGCTACATGATAATGGCGGTGAACTCGCGGTAAGCGATAAAAGTGATCCTGAAAAAATTTATACACTTTTTGGCGTGAGCAAAAAGGTTTTTAAACAAGCGATTGGCGCGTTATACAAACAAAAACTAATTGAAATCGAAAAACTAACCATTCGACTAATTTAATCGTAATAATTATAAATTCTTGATGTGATGGAGATACCACTAAATGAGACATATAAATCAAAATGCACTACGAAAAAAGGAAAAATCTGTGAATCCATCATTTAAATTGAACAAGAAAAATAATCACTTATTAGAAATAGCAGAGCATGAAAAACCAGAAGTCATGTTAAAAGAAGCCATCGCTTTTTTACATAAATTGGAAGAGTTACGGCTTGAATTGATTCATCGTGATGAAACTTATGCAACAGCGAAAAAAAATAGTGATAAAGAACAAATGGATCATTATCACCACCTCGCCAGTCAAATGAGTCAAAAATGTCTCGATTACAGTCGAGATTTATGTGACGAACCAATTCCACATTGGGTTGAAGGCAATTTAAATAAAGAGCAAGTTGGACTAGCAAAACACGCTTATGAAGTCATTCGTAATAAAATGTGTGCATCATTAAATGTTTTTGATAACGATTTGTTACCTAATGCACGGGCGTTGATTACGTTTGCAGAAGGACGACTTTGATTTTCTTTTAGAAATTACATCCTACATAAAAACAGCCTGCATTATGCGGGCGTTTTTTAGCATTAACGCAAAAACAGGCAGTAAAATTGAAATTACTCGCATTATTATTCGCTATATTTACTACAACAAATTTAAACGCGGAAATTTATAAATGTGGCAATGTTTACACGCAAGAATCGTGTGGTGCAGATGCTGTTGTTATTAAACTTGAAGGTGAGAAAAAAAATACCGAATATCACGCAACACCTTATCAATCTTCATCCAGCGTTGAGCATATTAAAAAAATTATTACGGGTACAGTGGTCAGGGTAACGGATGGCGATACGATTACGATTAAAACACTTAATGGAAAAGAAAAAATTCGATTCGCTCAAATTGATGCACCAGAAACGTCACATTTTGGAAGTAAATCGCAACCTTATGGTAAAGAAGCTGGAGTTTATTTGAAGCAACTTGTGATGAATAAAACTGTAAAAGTTGAAATCGAAACTATTGATCAATATGGTCGGAATGTTGGCACTGTGTACCTTGGTAATAATAATATTAATCGTGAATTAGTTAAAAATGGTTTGGCGTGGGTTTACCGACAATACTCACATGATGCGGAATTATTAAATTTAGAAAAAAATGCTCGAGATAAAAAAATTGGATTATGGAATTCAGATAATCCAATTTATCCATCTGATTTTAGGAAAAGAAAGAATAAATAAATTTACGACAATAAAAAAGGCTTAGGTCATTACGACCTAAGCCTTTTCTTATTTGGAGCTAGTGAGGGGATTCGAACTCCTGACCGGCTGATTACAAATCAGCTGCTCTACCAACTGAGCTACACCAGCAATATGTGCTACATTATATACAGATATTTACTTTTAGCCACATTTTCGTATGAATTCCGATATTTTTCTGCACATTTCGATACAATTGCAACAACTTGAAATTAACATAAATTCAAAAATTACAAAAAGTTACCCAGTTTCTACTGCTAAAAATGGCAACGGTGAAATCAAAGGCAGTGAACGCACTCCCTGCGGTTGGCATCAAATTCGTGCAAAGATTGGCGAATCAGAACCTATAAATAGTGTTTTCGTCGCACGTCGTGCAACAGGTGAAATATATAACCTTGAATTAGAAAAAAATTTCCCGAATCGCGATTGGATTTTAACGCGAATTTTGTGGCTAGATGGCTTGGAAATAGGTAGAAATCGCTACGGAAAAGTTCATACAGCTTCACGTTATATCTACATTCACGGTTGTCCAGATCACTTAATTACTGGGCAACCAGAATCTCATGGTTGTATCCGAATGAAAAATGCCGACGTTCTCGATTTATTCAATCGTGTTCCTGTCGGCACAAAAGTTTTTATCGATTAAATGTCCGCGTTATTTTAACTTCAACGCTAAAAAGACGGGATTCCCTTGACGTTGAATCAACACAGCAATCGAAACGCCCGTTGGTAATTTTTTAACGATTTTGTCAAAATCATTCAAATCACGCACTATGGTATTTTGAATGCGTAAAATGACATCTCCGCGTTGAAGCCCTACGTCACGCGCTGCACCTTTTGCCACTTCTTGCACTAATACGCCATTTTTCGGAATTTGTAACAACTGCCGTTGCTCGCCTGTCAATTCTGAAACAGTAATACCTAACTGATTTTCAGGTGATTTATTCGGACTTTTCGCTGCCGCCAATTTATCTTCTTCATCAGGCAACAAACCAACATTGAAATGCAGTGTGCGATTTTCACCTTGGCGAATAAGTTTCAAAATCGCGTCATTGTTAATCGGTGTAATACCAACCATTGGCGGCAAATCGGCAGAATGATCAATAAGCTGACCGTTAAATTCGGTAATCACATCGCCAATTTGAACACCCGCTTGTTCTGCTGGTCCGCCAGGAATCACTTTTGCAACCAACGCGCCTTGCGGTTTTTTCATCCCGAATGATTCGGCAAGTTCACGGGTAACATCTTGAATTTGTACGCCTAACCAACCGTGCGAGGCTTTGCCTTTCACTTTGATTTGTTCGACAACGTTCATTACTACATCCATCGGAATCGCAAACGATAACCCCATCGAACCGCCAGTGCGGCTGTAAATTTGCGAGTTAATGCCAACGACTTTCCCTTCCATATTAAACAAAGGTCCACCCGAATTACCTGGATTAATCGCCACGTCGGTTTGAATGAACGGCACATAATTTCCACCTGGCAAACTGCGTCCTTTCGCGCTCACAATGCCTGCTGTTACGGATTGATCAAAGCCAAATGGCGACCCAATTGCCAAAACCCATTCGCCAACTTGTAATTTATCAGGCGAACCAATTGTCACAATCGGTAAATCGCGTGCTTCAATTTTCAGCAACGCCACATCTGTCCGTGCGTCTGAACCCATTAACTTTGCCACTAATTCACGGCGATCATTTAATTTCACCATGATTTCAGACGCATCTTTAACGACATGATGATTCGTCAAAATATAGCCGTCCGCTGAAATAATAAAACCCGAACCCAATGAACGCGCCTCTTTTGGAGCGTAACCACCGCCACCTTGTTGTTCGTTGAATCGACGGAATAATTCTTCCAATTCGGGTGGCATTGTTCCTTCAGGAAATTGCGGCATTTCTGCGCCCCCTTCCATTGCACCTGCTGGAACTTTTTGGGTGGTGCTGATATTGACTACCGCGCCACCGCTATTTTTCACCATTTCAGTGAAATCTGGCAATTGCGCCCACGTCGAAAAACTAAAGAAACTGAATAAAAAGAAACTGAAAATCCACACACGGACTTTGTTTGACATAACTTCCTCATTTTTATAAGGCGTTGAAAAGCGTTATTATCGGTTCACAGTATGCAAATCTCAAGGTAAGTAAGTGAAAGGTTCAATTGTTTCTGCATTGGCGAATTTTTCGCCATTAAATCATATTTTTATTGGCTATAGCGGTGGCGTAGATTCACACGTTTTATTAGATATTTGTGCAACATTACCCGAATTAAAATCGAAAATCACTGCCGTTTATATTCATCATGGTCTTCAAAAAGAAGCCGATAATTGGGCGATTCATTGTCAGCAAATTGCGAGAAATTTAGGCGTTTCATTTTTAGAACGGCGTGTAAATGCTCAACCGAATAACGGTGAAAGTCCCGAAGAAGCTGCGCGGAATGCGCGTTATAACGAATTCAAAAATTTGATTAACGAAAATGACGTGTTGTTAATCGCGCAACATCGAGAAGA
>CAINDC010000037.1 GCA_903847275.1 uncultured Pseudomonadota bacterium | reverse complement strand
TGGTTATTTTCGTCAAAATCGTGGGTTTGTAACCATGTTAATGCGTCAGGTTGAGCCGTTAAATCAAACTCCAAATTCACTTCAGCACGTTTGCAGTTTGGGCGAATATAATCAGCGGTAGCACGTTCGCCTAACGCTAATCCTAGTGCCGTTAATAAAATAGATTTACCTGCTCCCGTTTCACCCGTTAATACTGACATACCTTGCGTTAAATCAAGTTGCAAGGTTTTCACGATGGCTAAATCAAGAATAGTGAGATTAAGTAACATAGTTATTTTCGGCGAATGGTGATGATAATTTTAACGTAAGTAAGTGGTTACAACTTATCCCAAATTCCATTCACACGCTGAATGATTTCGGGAGTCATCGTAATTGTTTTTCCCCATTCTCGATTCGTTTCACCAGCCCATTTATTAGTCGCGTCGAAGCCGACTTTTGAACCCAAGCCTGAAATCGGCGACGCAAAGTCCAAATAATCAATCGGCGTATTTTCCAAAATGGTCAAATCTCGCGCAGGATCCATGCGCGTAGTAATCGCCCAAATCACATCTTGCCAATCACGCACGTTAATATCATCATCGACCACAATTACAAATTTCGTGTACATAAATTGCCGCAAATACGACCACGTTCCCAACATCACGCGCTTGGCGTGACCGGCATATTGTTTTTTCATCGAAATAACCGCCATGCGATACGAACAACCTTCGGGCGGTAAATAAAAATCTACAATTTCAGGAAATTGTTTTTGCAAAATCGGAATAAAAACCTCATTCAATGCCACGCCCAAAATCGCAGGCTCATCAGGCGGACGACCTGTGTAAGTGCTGTGATAAATCGGATTATTTCGTTCGGTTATCGTTTCAATGGTGAAAACAGGAAAGTCACTGACTTCGTTGTAATAGCCAGTATGATCACCAAAAGGACCTTCGGGCGCGGTTTCATTGGGATAAATAAACCCTTCCAAAACGATTTCTGCACTGGCAGGCACTTGCAAATTATTACTCAAACAATTTGCCAATTCCGTTTTGCTTCCCCGCAATAAACCTGCAAACGCATATTCTGAAAGAGAATCGGGAACTGGTGTAACCGCCGCCAAAATTGTCGCAGGGTCTGCACCCAATACAACCGTGACAGGAAAGGGTTCATTGGGATGCACGTCTTGCCATTCTTTGAAATCCAACGCGCCCCCACGATGCGCCAACCAACGCATGATGGTTTTGTTTTTGCCCAACACTTGCTGTCGATACACCCCCATATTTTGCCGTTCTTTATTCGGACCTTTCGTGATGACCAATGCCCAAGTAATCAACGGCGCGACATCGTCGGGCCAGCAATGTTGAATCGGATAACGCCCTAAATCGATTTCATCACCGCGCAATACATTTTCTTGGCAGACGGGATTTTTAATAATTTTCGGTGCCATATTCAGCACTTGCTTGAACACTGGAATTTTGTCCATTGCGTCCCGAAAACCTTTTGGCGGTTCGGGTTCTTTCAAGTATGCCAACAAATGCCCGATGTCGCGCAACGCTGTCACAGAATCGGCACCCATACCCATTGCCACGCGGTGTGGTGTACCGAATAAATTTCCCAACAACGGCACGTTGTAACCTTTTGGGCGTTCAAAAAGAATGGCTTGCCCTTGTGCTTTCAACGTTCGGTCGCAAATTTCGGTGATTTCTAAATGTGGGTCAGCTTGATAAAGCGTGCGTTTGAGTTCGCCTTGTTTTTCAAGTTGAGCCATGAAGTCGCGCAGGTCGTGATATTGCATAATTTAATTTAAAAAAAAGGGGCTGGAGTATCTGTTTAAATAAATGACGATGCGATGAGATTCGTTATCGTCGAACCTGTAACTTCAATCATATAATTCGGTAGTCGTAAATATCGCATTTCGTATATAACCAGAAGAGCTTTTTTGTGACACGCCTAATGTGTAAACAGCCTGAGATAGAGCATATCAGGCTGACAATTTAATTTAGTTCATTTTTATAATGAATTGCGTAAATCCTTTTAGCTAATCCGACGTATGTCTTTTTTCTACACTTTTTCGCTGTTTCTTCAAAACTACCATCTTTACAAGCGTCATCTAAAATCTTTTGTAATTCTACATAAAGCTCATTAGATAATTCTCTTTGGTTAATATCTTTCAAAATGTAACAAGCATCTGCTACTCTAATTCGGATGTCATTTTCCCGAAATAGAAGCATATCAACAGCTCTAAATAGTCTGTCATTTTTGAACGTTCTATTCATAAAATTGCCTCAATCAAGTTACGAAAAAAAATTTGTAAATCATATAAAAGATTATTATTACAGCGAGTCCCTCCCAAAAAGTATCACTATCTTTTTCTTTCTGTTTTTTAAAACCTGATTCGATAGATTTCATATAATCATTGTTATCTAAATTTACTCGTTGGCTTGGTTTAATCAAACTCCAAAGATTTGAAACACTTCTTTCTGCTGGAGACCAAGGTACAGTTGCTTCCAATCTTCCATATTTGTCCTTTAAATAATCTATTGACGTTAAAGCAGTCAAGTTACCAATTGATTCAGGTATGCCGACTAATCGATTTTTAAACAAATATAGCCCTTTCAGAGCAGTCAAATTACCGATTGAACAAGGTAGATTTGCTAATTGGTTCCAATCCAAATATAGCATTTCTAAAGCAGTTAAGTTACCTATGGATTCAGGTAGGCTTACCAATTTGTTACCGCTTAAATTTAGCCCTTCCAAAGTAGCTAAATTACCGATTGAACAAGGTAGATTTGCTAATTGGTTCCAATCCAAATATAGTATTTCTAAAACAGTTAAGTTACCTATGGATTCAGGTAGGCTTACTAATTGGTTCACCCTAAAATTTAGTGATTTTAAAGTAGCTAAATTACCGATTGATTCGGGTAGGCTTACCAATTTGTTTTTACTCAAATGTAGCCATCGCAAAGCAGTTAAGTTACCGATTGACTCGGGTAGGCTTACCAATTCATTCGCATCTAAATCTAGTGATTTTAAAGTAGCTAAATTACCGATTGACTCGGGTAGGCTTACCAATTTGTTGAAACTCAAATCTAGTGATTTTAAAGTAGCTAAATTACCGATTGACTCGGGTAGGTTTACCAATTTGTTGAAACTCAAATCTAGTGATTTTAAAGCAGATAAATTACCAATTGATTTAGGTAAACTTGCCAAATTATGCTCACTCAAATCTAGTTGTTCTAAATTAGTTAAGTTGCCAATTGATTCGGGTAAATTTATTAACTTATTTTTGCTCAAAGTTAGCTCTTTCAAATTGATCAAGTTACCGATTGATTTAGGTAAACTTGCCAAATTATTCTCACTCAAATCTAGCCCTTCCAAAGCAGCTAAATTACCGATTGATTTAGGTAAACTCACTGATTTATTGTTGCTCAAATCTAGCCATTCCAAAGCCGTCAGATTTCTAATTGATTCAGGTAAACTAACTAATTCATTACTTTTCAAAATTAGCTCTTTCAGATTAGTTAAGTTGCCAATTGATTCGGGTAAATTTACCAAATCATTGCTGTACAAATGTAGCTTTTCCAAATTAGTTAAGTTGCCAATTGATTCAGGTAAACTAACTAATTTATTGCTGTACAAATATAGCTCTTTCAGATTAGTTAAGTTACCAATTGACTCAGGTAAATTTATCAAATCATTACCGAATAAACGTAGCTTTTCCAAAGTAGTTATACTTTCTTTTTTTCTAGGAAAAAAACTTTCTGGGATTTTATTTTTTTCTGCCCATGCAATTAAGACATCTAGCCAAACATCATCTATAGATCCCGAAGATATGCCTGTGTGAATGTTTTCTAATATGATTTCTCCTTTCGCAGCATTTCTGATACTAGAAATAGCGAATTCTATCGAGCAATTGAAAAATTCTTTATTTTCGTGAAAGCCATTATTTTTAAGAATTTTATGAGCTAGTTGTTCAACATCTCGTGGTTCATTAACTAAAATCTCGTAAGCAACTTTAAAAGGATGAGGCAACCCTGTCGTGTCTAATTCTTTTGCTCTAAGTTCGGGGTCTTTTGTTGAGAACCCTACTTTTACAAAATTAGGCATAGACTTTGTAGTCAGTATATAAACCCATCCTTTCATTTTTATATCCTGTGTGAAATTTTGATAGCCCCTACAAGGTGTGTTGGTGCATAAATAAAATTATTAAAATCAAGATGTTGAATTTTAAAATATGGCTATTTTGTGGCGAAGTCAACGCTTTTTAGCTAATTTTGGCATATTTAAAAGATACAACTATTGTAACTACTCAGCCCCCCACCAAAATCAAAGGGCATCCACGAAAAGACGAAGTTAACGCCTCGAGCATATTGTGACCTTGTTTTTTAGCCGACGAGAGGTAGCTGCGAATCCGAAAGAATAGACGCGCACCGAAATT
>CAINDC010000036.1 GCA_903847275.1 uncultured Pseudomonadota bacterium | reverse complement strand
CGCATGGTGGATAACTGATAATGTCGAGTCAATGTTGAGGCTTCGAGTTGTTAGAGCCAATGATGATTGGCAAGAATACTGGAGTAGTTCAGTCGCGGCGTAACTGTTATGGAATTCCCCCACACTTTTAATCGCACCCAAGACAGACCACATTATTTAGAGGCAGTTTTAAAATCAGAAATTAGAGTATCTATTGAGCAAGCATTTGAGCAACGTGGTCATTATGCTGAAACTTACGAAAGTAAATACATAGACAATGGTGCAATTTTTGACATGATGGCACATTCGATTGTGACACATGGATTAAATACATAATGCCGCATTATGTGCGGTTGATTTTTGACTATTTTGAAAGAATTATGATTGATAGTAACTTTATATATGTCCTACCATTGTCCTACACAACAAAAAAGCCCTACGACTGAAAACCGTCGCAGGGCTTGATTTTACTGGAGCCAATGATGCGAGTCGAACGCACGACCTACTGATTACGAATCCGCTGACACCTAAAAACAGCAAAAATCCACAACAAACCACAACAATCAAATCCAGTAAAATCAATACATTCACATTTTTAGCTTATCGTCAATTGTTGTCATTTATCGCCACGTTTTGCGGATAAATGGAGCAAAAATGGAGCATTGATTTATAATACAGCCCACAAAAAAAAAGGCTTGCGACGCGCCAACGTCAACAAGCCCCAAATTTCACTAACCCCGACGGTTAAGTAATCGGTTGCAATCATATCAAAATGAGCCATTGCTTGACCAAAATTTTGAAGGTCAACATCATGGCACGAATCACAGAACGTTTAGCTAAAGACGGTACGAAACGGTACGCTGCAACAGTTAGGCTAAAAGGCTACCCAATTCAAAGCGCGACATTCAAACGCAAAACAGATGCTAACAAATGGATTCAAGACACAGAAAGCGCAATCCGCGAAGGTCGTCATTTCAAAACCACTGAAGCAAAGAAACGCACAATTGCTGATGCTATCAATCGTTACATCAAAGACGTATTGCCCACTAAGCCCAAATTACAAAATGACCAAACTACTCAGCTTGGCTGGTTCAAAAACGAAATTGGTGATTACACGCTTGCTGATTTAACCGCTGCAATGCTCGCGGAATGCCGTGATAAATTGCTGACGGAAACAGGATTGCGCGGCAAAGTGAGAACAGCATCAACGGTTAATCGTTATTTAGCTGCGTTTAGTGCAATGCTCACAACAGCTAAAAATGAGTGGCACTGGATAACTGAAAGCCCAATCAGTAACGTTACAAAGCCAACTGAAAACCGTAGCCGCGTGCGTTATTTAACTGACGATGAAAGAACGCGATTACTAGCTGCGTGTAAAAATTCCAAAAACAAATATCTGCATTTGTGTGTGAGTTTAGCGTTAGCAACAGGTATGCGGCAGGCAGAATTGATGTTGCTGAATTGGCGCAACGTTAATTTGACCGACGGTTTCATCATTTTGCATGAAACCAAAAACGGTGAACGTCGGCGTGTATCACTGAATGGATTTGTGTTAGAACTATTAAAAAATCACGCTAAAGTTAGAAGCATCGATACTGCTTTATTATTCCCCAGTGCAGTTGATTCAACTAAACCCATCAATCTACGCAAAACTTTTAATACCGCATTAAAACAAGCCGAAATTGATGATTTTCATTGGCACGACCTAAGACATAGCACCGCTTCATATCTTGCAATGAATGGCGCGTCATTGGCTGAAATTGCAGAAGTCTTAGGACACAAAACCCTATCGATGGTGAAGCGGTATAGTCATCTTAGTGATTCGCATGTTTCAAATGTGGTTGCCTCTATGAACAATAAGATTTTTGGAAGTGTCGCGTAATGAAGGTTTTTTATGATGGCTATGGTATTGGCTGTGAGGTTAAAGATTCTAAATATCTTATAGATGCTCTTTCAAAGTCAAAACCATTAGAACAAGAAGCGATATATATTACTGGTTTTTTTTATTTGGATGAGCGGCAGAATAAAAGATTTGAACTTATTGGTGATTTAGAAATTAAGTATTTTACTGGTGTATTGTTGGATGATGGAATTGAGTTTTTTTAGCAATCACAGATAAACACAGTAATCTAACACCATTTGAAATCACAAAAGGGCAGGCTCTTTATCAACAAGATAATGGCAATGCGTTAAAAATTTTCTTTGATGATGTCGATGCACCACAAGCCAATTCTGAAAACTCAACAAGCCCATTAGCAAACGATTTAGAGCTGAAATCGAATCAAGGAAAATCACAAAAACAAATCGCTGCAATCTTAAACGCAATTAAACAACTAGGATATGAGCAGATGAGCATCCCTGATGGTGGTAAATCAAAAATTGAATCTATTTGCAGAGAGAACGATAAACCGAATCTATTACTGTTTGGTAATAGTAGTAGTACCAGTTTTGAAAATGCGTGGAAAAAAGGACGTAGCTTAGATTTCTTCAAAATGGAAAATCATGAAAGTTATGCAAAACGTACACAGGCTTAAAGCACTATGACTTTCAATAGCAAAATGCCCTATAACGAACTGCCGTTATTACCACCTAAAGCAGAATTAGAAACAAAGGCGGTGCTAAAACAAGCGATTGCCGCTAATCGTGTATTAGCTAATTTACGAGGTTTGGCGGCTCGAATTCCCAATCAAAGTATGTTAATTCAAAGTGTTGTGTTGCAAGAAGCTAGATTGTCTTCTGAAATTGAAAACATTGTGACGACCAATGATGAGCTTTATCGTGCAGCAGCTGACCCTGACAGAAAAACTGACCCGCAAACTAAAGAAGTTTTACGTTATCGACAAGCCTTAAATACAGGGTTTCAGGCATTAAAACATCGACCACTTTCAACAAATCTATTTATTGAAATTGTCCAAGAAATCAAAGCAGTTGAAATTGGCATCCGCAAAACAACAGGTACAATATTAAAAAATGCCGCTGGTGAAATTGTTTATACGCCGCCCGAAGGTGAGAGCGTTATCCGAGATAAATTAAGCAATTTGGAGCAGTTTATTCATGCCGATGATGACCTTGACCCGCTTGTTAAAATGGCGATTATTCATTATCAATTTGAAGCAATTCACCCTTTTGAAGATGGTAACGGACGTACTGGGCGCATTATCAATATCCTATATTTGGTAGAGCAAGGATTGTTAGATATTCCAGTGCTGTTTTTATCACGCTACATAATTGCTAATAAAGCTGATTATTACGAAGGATTACGAAAAGTTACGGAAGAGCAAGAATGGGAACAATGGATTTTATTCATGCTACGCGCTTTAGAAAATACAGCACAACAAACTTTTGAACAAGTGACGCGCATCTTAGATTTAATGAATCAAGTGCAGGAAAAAGTACAGCTTCACGCGCCAAACATTTATAGCAAAGATTTAATTGAAGTTATTTTCCATCATCCTTATACAAAAATTCAATTCTTAGTTGAGGCAAGCATTGCCAAACGACAAACAGCTTCAATTTATTTACAAACATTATCTAATCTAGGCATTTTGCGCTCATATAAACAAGGTAGAGAAGTTTATTACATTAACGATGCTCTTTTTGATGAGTTAGTGCGTTAATTAAATTTACGTTACGGATAGTGATATATTTATTTTTTGCTCGAAAATAAACATATTCGATTGACGTGTCGATTTGTTCGACAAATACCATTGTGAACTTTTTGTTATAATCCAAATGGAACCCGTTAGCGCGACGGCGTGAAAGTAGAAGTCATTACTCTATTGAGGGTTATTCCTTTCGTAATGGTTACGCTTAATGAGGCGGTTTGGTGATTAAAGTTTATTATTCGGGATATGGACGAATACTGCATATTAAATCCTCATGTTTATTTAAAAAAGTTCACAATTTTGGAAGTGATTGCTACTTACTTCCAGATGACGTTTGGCGATTTAAGAAAATTGGAAAAACAACCGTTAGAGAGCTTGTAAGCGACGAATACAAACAATTTACCCTTGTTCTTACAAACGAAAAAGGCGAACCATGTCCATTCGAGATATGCAAAGGTCAAAATCTCTATACTCAAGAAAACGGTAACGCATTAGAACTGCAATTAGGTAGCGAGCCACAACAAGATAATTCTAAAAACCAAACAAATCCAACAACGGATGATTTAGGTGAGCAATCCAAATTACAAAAACAACAGTTGGCAATTTTGGCAGTGATTAAACAATTAGAATTTGACCCAATGGCGGTACCTGACGGCAAGAAATCAAAAATTGAATCTGTTTGTGTTGCTAATTATCCACTGTTATTCGATTCGGAAAGTGGTTTTAACACTGCTTGGAAAAAAGGACGAAATTTGTTCAAAATGGCGCATCATGCACGCTATGCAAAACGTAGCATGAAGTAGCAACACTAGACATTTTTTATGAAACGTAATTAGAGAATTAACACCACAACAGCCCTGCTTTGGAAATAAGGCGGGGCTTTTTTGTGTGCGTAAAAAAGCAATGATTGCGGTAAGAATTAGACTTTTTTAGTAACTACTCAGCCCCCCACCAAAATCAAAGGGCATCCACGAAAAGACGAAGTTAACGCCTCGAGCATATTGTGACCTTGTTTTTTAGCCGACGAGAGGTAGCTGCGAATCCGAAAGAATAGACGCGCACCGAAATT
>CAINDC010000035.1 GCA_903847275.1 uncultured Pseudomonadota bacterium | reverse complement strand
TTCGGTGCGCGTCTATTCTTTCGGATTCGCAGCTACCTCTCGTCGGCTAAAAAACAAGGTCACAATATGCTCGAGGCGTTAACTTCGTCTTTTCGTGGATGCCCTTTGATTTTGGTGGGGGGCTGAGTAGTTACGAAAATTTCAATAATACAATTCGTAAATCCACTTTTATTTTGTAGGACAGTTATTTATGCGTAGAGTTATTTTTAATCAAAAAGGCGGCGTGGGAAAATCCACAATCACCTGCAATTTAGCAGCAATCAGCGCGATGGAAGGCAAACGTACATTGGTTATCGATTTAGACGTGCAAGGCAATTCAACGCAATATCTACTCGGTCAGAAAGTCACCGATAGCGATAAAACCATAGTCCATTTTTTTAAAGATACGTTAAGCGTTTCATTATTTGGCGGCAATAAAAGCGGTTCAGGTTTAGAAAGCGCGATTCATGCAACCCCTTTTCCAAATTTATTTGTGTTGCCGTCACATCCTGAACTCGAACCGTTACAAGGGCGTTTGGAATCCCGTTATAAAATTTTTAAACTGAAAGAAGCACTCGAAAAGTTGGAAGATTTTGACGAAATTTATATGGACACGCCGCCGATTTTGAATTTTTATAGTCAATCCGCATTAATCGCAGCACACAAATGTTTGATTCCCTTTGATTGTGATACGTTTGCGCGAGAAGCCTTGTATTTATTGATGCACACATTGACGGAAGTCAAAGCCGATCACAATCCTGCTTTAGAAATTGAAGGAATTATTGTTAATCAATTCCAAAAACAAGCCAATTTGCCACGCCAATTAGTAAATGAATTGATTGCTGAAGGGTTGCCCGTGTTGATTTCAATGCTTTCAACGTCGGTTAAAGTTCGTGAATCGCATTCTGAATCAAAACCGCTTGTGCATTACGTTCCAACTCACAAATTAACTGATGAATTCCGTGCGCTTCATGCTGAAATTCACAGCCGTTAAACATTATTGGTTGCCGATTCTGTCGGGCATTTTTATCGGTACAAGTTACATTCCATTCCCACCGTGGGCGGCGTTGTTTGGATTTGTGCCATTGTGGATTTTTTGGCAACGACAAACAAACTTAAAACCTGTTATTTTCGGCGGCATGACGACGGCGTTTGTGTTCACATTGATTGGTTTTAATTGGATGACGTATTTGCTGCACGAATTCGCGCATTTGCCGTGGGTCGTGGCGGTTATCGGCATGATTATTTACGCGCTGATTGCTCATTTATATGTGCCGATTGCGGGCGCGATGTGGTTTGTTATTCATCGAAAATTTAATTGTTCGCCACTTTCATCGCTCAGTTTGTTGGCAATAATTACGATTTTAAATGAAGCCTATTCTCTGACGTTGTTTGATTGGAATTTTGGTTATTCGTGGTTTGGCGCGGACATTCCATTTTATCAACTTGCTGAACTCGTCGGTTTCAGCGGTTTAAGTGCAATTACATTAGCGTGTAATTTGCCACTGTATTTGGCTTGGCAATGGCGAAATGAACGACGCGGCAAAGTTATTTTTGGCGTAGTAATGGTGATTTTCACGTTGTTAAATATGGGTGGTTTAGCGTTAAAAGCGCGTTTGCCTGAACCCGATGCCGAATTTAATGTGTTGATGGTGCAAGGAAATATCGGTAATTCTGAAAAAATGGCGGCAGAAATTGGTGATGGTTACGGACAAGCGATTTTGAATCGTTATTTGTCGCTCACGCACGATGCTTTGAACGTCCATAAAAATGAAAAAATCGATTTTGTATTGTGGGCAGAAACGGCATTCCCGACATTTTTAGGTGAAAAATTAACGCCTCAAAATGATTATCCCGCGCAACTCAGCGAATTTTTGAGTGAGCATGATGTACCGTTAATTACAGGCGCGTACAGTGTTAAATTTCCTGAAAAATTACTAACGAATTCGTTGTTTTTGCTAAATGAAAACGGTGAAATTGTGCCACCACATTACAGCAAAACAATTTTGCTCGCGTTTGGGGAATACATTCCGCTTGAAGAATTTTTTCCACAAATACGACAATGGTTGCCACCAATCGGGCATTTCGCAAGAGGGCAGGGCGCAACAACGTTGTTTAATCTTCATGGGGTGAAAATCGCGCCACAGATTTGTTATGAAGGTTTGTTTTCATATTTTTCACGCGATTTAGCGAATTTGGGCGCACAAATTATTGTGAATGCAACTAATGATTCGTGGTACGGAACATGGCAACAACCGTATCAGCATTTTTATATGACATTGGCGCGAGGTGTAGAATTTCGTCGTCCTGTGTTGCGGGTCACAAATACAGGAATTTCATCGATTGTTTTAGCTTCGGGAGAAATTTTGCAACGTTCACCAATTCATGAACAATGGTCAGATGTTTATCGTGTACCGTATTTGAAAAATCCACAGCCGACGTTTTATCAGCAGTGGTTTTATTTACTGCCGATTTTGCTTTGGGTGAGTTTTATCGGTTTGTTTATTTTAGCGATAAAACAACGAGCGATTGCGTTGAAAATTTAATCCATTATTAGATTGCTACTGATTTTGCGTATTTTGTAGCGATTGCGCCTAAATGCTATGATTAGCAAAATTTAACAAACAATGGTCATCATGGCAGAAAGAAGAAAAAATACGGGTTCTCGTTACAATCAACCGCCTTCGCGTCAACGCAGAAACAAAAAAAAATCCTTTTCATTTCCTTGGTTTAGTAGCCTTTTAATGGTTACTTTAGGCGTGGGTGGTTTTTTATTATTTGGTTATTTAGGTGTACTCGATTACAACGTTCGTAAACAATTTGAAGGCAAACGTTGGGCAATTCCAGCAAGAGTTTATGCAAGTCCCGTTGAACTTTATGTGGGTTACGGCATGAATGCTGGACAGTTTGAAACTTTGTTGAAAACGCTTTACTACCGTCAAGATAGTAATTTATCTGTTGAGGGGACTTACGTTAAAAAAGGTTCTCAAATCACGGTTAAAACGCATCCATTTAACTTTTGGGATGCGCCGCAAGAAAGTAGTTTAGTACGTTTGACATTTAATGAATCAACCGTTGCAGGGATTGTTGATTTAGGTAAACAAGGCTCAGAAGTCGCGTTATTGCGAATGGATCCTGTGCAAATTGGCAGTTTATATCCTCGTATTAAAGAAGATCGCGTGTTAATTAAATTGCAAGAAGCCCCGCCTGCATTGATTAACGCTTTGTTAGCATCGGAAGACCGCGATTTTTATCATCATTTTGGCATTTCATTTCGTGGAATTGCGCGTGCAATGCTGACAAATGTTCGAGCAGGTGCAATGGTACAAGGTGGTAGTACGATTACACAGCAATTGGTCAAAAACTTTTATCTTAGTTCCGAACGCAGTTTGACGCGCAAAATCAACGAAGCATTAATGGCATTGATTTTGGAATATCGTTACAGCAAAGACGAAATTTTAGAAGCCTATTTGAACGAAATTTATTTAGGTCAAAACGGTAATAGTTCTGTGCATGGTTTTGGATTAGCCAGCGAATTTTATTTCAACAGCACATTGAAAGATTTACCCTTGAATCAAGTCGTTTCTTTGGTTTCATTGGTTCGAGGTCCCTCTTATTATGACCCACGTCGTTCACCAGAAAGAGCGTTACAACGTCGAAATTTGATTCTTGATGAAATGGCGGCAGCTCAAACCATTACCGCAAAACAAGCAACAGATGCAAAAGCAAAATCATTAGGGGTTATTGCAAACGTGAGCCGTTCGGCAAATCGTTACCCATATTTTTTGGATTTAGTGAAGCGACAACTCAGCCAAGAATACCGTGAAGAAGATTTAACATCAGAAGGGTTAAGCATTTTCACTACGTTGGATACACGAATTCAAGATACTTTAGAACAAACGGTTAAAACGCAACTTGTACAGCTCGAAAAATTGCCAAAATCGACTGATAATTTGGAAGCGGCGGCTGTTGTGACGCGGCGTGACAGTGGTGAAATTGCTGCATTAACAAGTGGACGCGAAGTGGTTTCAGCGGGTTTTAATCGTGCTTTAGATGCAGTGCGCCCCATTGGTTCGTTAATCAAGCCCGTTATTTATTTAACCGCATTAACAAATTCTAAAAAATACACCATTACCACGTCGGTAAGTGACACAGAAATCATCGTACCGAATAAAGGCAGTGAGCCTTGGATTCCGAAAAACTATGATCATCGTGAACACGGTAATGTCAGTTTGCATCAAGCGTTGGCACATTCCTACAACTTAGCGACAGTGCGGGTTGGAATGGATGTTGGCGTGGATAATGTGATTGGAACACTGCGAAATATGGGCGTAACCCGTGAAGTTGAATCGTTCCCATCGTTTTTATTGGGTTCGGCACAACTCACACCAATGGATGTAACGCAAATGTACCAAACATTGGCGGGTGATGGCTTTTTAAGTCGATTAAAAGCGATTCGTGCAGTCGTTTCTGCAAAAGGTGAACGTTTGCAAAGTTACCCATTTGTCGTTAAACAAGTTATTGATCCATCCGTAACCTATATTGTGAATACGATGTTGCAAGAAGTAATGACCGAAGGCACAGGGCATAAGGCTTACGACGTATTCCCAAAAAGTTATGGTTTAGTGGGTAAAACAGGCACAACAAACGATGCAAAAGATAGTTGGTTTGCAGGTTATTCGGGCGATTATTTGTCAGTTGTTTGGGTCGGTCGTGATGACAATAAACCGATGGGATTAACAGGCGCGACAGGTGCTTTACCTGTTTGGTTGTCACTAATGAAACAAATTTCAACGCAACCCGTTAATTTAATTGCACCCGATAATATCAAAATGGCAATCGAAAATAATTGTACTGAATCGCGTCGTTATCCTTATATTTCAGGTTCTGAACCGCGTGCGAAATCATGCGAAAGCGTTGAAAGTAGTGGAAGTGGCAACGGTTATTTTGTGCCAGATATGGGCGACAATGTGACAACAGATGATGAATTGCCCGAAAATTTTTAGTTTTTAGTTGAGAACAAAGTTATGAAAAAAATGCGTTGGTTTATCGCCGCGTTATTGAGTGTAAATAGTTTGATTGCCATTGCTGAAGATATGCCAGTCAAACAATTAAAAGCCTTTTTAAGTTCCGCGAAATCCATCACGGCAGATTTTAAACAAGTGTTGATTAACGAAGCGGGCGATCCACTTCAAACCAGTCACGGTTTATTTTATTTACAACGCCCAGGCAAATTTCGTTGGGATTATACGAAACCATTTCAACAACAAATCATTTCGACATCGGGCAAAGTGTGGTTTTACGATACCGATTTAGAACAAGTAACCGTTAAAAAACTGGACGAATCTGTGGGTTCAACGCCCGCGTTATTGTTAAGCGGTGATGTGCCGTTAGAAGATAATTACAATATCGAGCAGCAAGGTTCAGAAGGGAATATGCAATGGGTGAAACTTGTTCCGAAAAGCCAAGATAGTACGTTTAAATATGTGTTGATTGGTTTAGAAAAAGGCGTGTTGAGTGGAATGCAATTAAACGATAATTTTGGGCAATTGACGCGCATTTATTTTTCAAATTTGAAAGTGAATCAACCTGTCGAAGCGAATTTGTTTGAGTTTGTTGCACCAAAAGGCGTTGATGTATTTTCAGAATGACGTGAATTCCAAAAGGTGTTGTTTTTTATCGACAAGCTGTAATATATTTTTAGTTATTTGCTTTAATCATTGATAAATAACGAAATATATAACTTTCCAAAATGGTGTTAAAACTTGTAAGGAAATACTTTTGCTGGTATTATCACCGCCGTGAAATGAGTTTTGTTGCATAAAAACAAATTTTAAACTTCTAACCCAAACTATTTATTGAGGATGACATTATGACTTCAAAAGCAAAATTAGCTTTAGGCGTAACAACTGCATTAGTTGCATTCGCAGCGGCAACCGTCGCTCCACAAGCAGCTGCACACGCAAGCAAAAAAGCACACAAACACGCTAAAAAAGCAGCCGTTGAAACTGTTGAAACACACACTTCATCGTTCTCGCATTCAAACAGCAGCAACGCAAAAGTTGACGCTTTAGAATCACAATTACAAGCGATGCAAGCTGAAATCCGCAGCTTGAGAGCCGCTTCAGGTCGCGCAACAATTGATCCAGACACAGCGAAAGTTCAAGAGTTGGATCAATGGATGAACACTGTTAAAGCTGACGGTCATTCTTCTTCAAAAGGCGCGAAAGACAACATGGTTTTCTTCCGTGGCGGTTATGGATACAACGTTGATAAACGCGGTGGTACTTTAGACCCAACAAATGCAGCAGGCGTTGGTACGTTAAACGGTGCTATTAGTAACAATGATGCGTGGTACTTTGGTGCAGGTTTTGACTTCAGTCTTAACGATAATTTATTCGGCATGATGCAAGGCACTGAAGTTTTAGCTGAATTGATGTTTGATTACAAACAATTGGGCGAAAGAAAACCAAATGGTATTACTACAGCTGTAGGAAACGCAGAACAGCTACCTGTTCCTGGTGTGAATACTCAAACAGCAACAGTGAACTCATTATCGTTGGCAGCTTCACCAAAAATCAAATTCTTAAAAGGTAGTAACTTCCGCCCCTGGTTAATTCCAGCAGGTTTTGAACTATCTATTATCAGTCCACCATCTGACGCGATTACTGTGTTGAATCCAGGCATGATGTTTGGTGCTGGTGCAGATTACAAAATCTGGAAAGATGTTTACGCAGGCGCGGACGTTCGTTGGCACCAAGCGTTTGATAATCTTGATGGCGTAAATACTAACGGCGTAACTGCTGGTGGTTATTTAGGTTTAGGTTTCTAAGGTTTAGAAATCCAAAATGCTAAACAAAAAAGGAGCTGAAAAGCTCCTTTTTTTATGCGTGAAATTTACGAAAATATCATTTCTAAACTTTGATTTTTTTTCGGGCAGATAATAATGACTGCGTTACCGCTGCAATCAAAACGAATAATGAACATTCCAGCGTGATAAACATGGCGATTTTAAAATAGGCAAAATCGGGATGAGCAAATCGAACTAACCAACCGCCCAATTCTTCGGCAATCGCAGAAAAAAATATCAAACTACTCAACCAAATTTTCAAGCGTGTTGAAAAATCCGTCATCAACATTAAATGCGTCAATGTCACCGCTAACATTCCCATCGAAAACAAATGAAAATGCAGCACTTCAAGCATTCCATCATAACTTTTCGCGGGAATAAATTGTTCTTCGTTACCGTTATAATACGTCACGACAGATTCAACCGTTAAATCCATGCGGTGAAAATACATCATGCCGTTGCTAATCCACTGCAAAAACATATACGCCAAAAACATCAACACCAACGCATTGAGCAAAAGTTTTCGTTGCTGTTCACCACTGACAAAATAACGCATTATTTTTTCACCATCACTTGATAAATTGCCATGACTTTTCGGACGCTATTCAACGCAGAATGCGTGCTTAATGTCGCGCCAGAAATACCGTCAACGCCTTTTGAAAAATCCATTTCTGCGAGCGGACGTTTTGCCAACGATTCAAACCAGCGTTCAGGCGGCATATATTCAGCGGGTTCGTGAAAGGCAAGAATGGTCACGCTTTTTAACTCACCGTCGGGCGTGAGTAAAATCATCACGGTTTCGGGTTTGGTTCGCACGGTTTCGGATTCAATCGCGGCATAACCTAAAACTTTTCCGTTTTCTTTGCCTGCATAAAACGTGAATAAACCTGATTCGAGTTTGGTTTTGGCGAGCTGTTGAATTTTTTCTGTTTGTGCATCGTCAGGAAAAAGCGACAAATTTTCAACCGTTGATTTGCCAAAAGCCAATTCTAAGGCTTCGGTTTTGCTGTAGAAAACTTGTGCATGACTGATTGACGTGAAGCTAAACAGCATTAAAAAAATAATTTTTTTCATTAGAAAATAAACCCAAAACCTAAATTGAAATCATCGGGATGCGTGCCTTGTTTAACCACATAATTGCGATAATCGGCTTTAATCACCACGTTTGGAATCGGTTTATATTGCAAACCCACTTGATAAATTTGCCAATCTTTCGTCAAATCATCAGCAAAACCATTTGGAGCTTTCGCGATTGTATCGAGTTTTTCATAACGAACAAATGGCGCGAGATAATGCGTGGTATTTGGCAAAATCAACGGCAAAATGTCATAACCTAACTCCGAATAATAACCGTAATTTTGTGAGCCAACCGTTTGCCCCACCGCCGCGCTAACCATTCCTGCATCGCCAATAAAGCCCATCGAACCCAATGCACGAAATTCTAAACCACGATATTTCCATTGAACGTGCGCTTCATAAAGTTGTGTTAAAACGTCGGCACTCAATTGTTTTTGTCCCGATTTACCCACATAACCCGATGCGCCAACGGTTAAACCGTTTACAAATGTCGGGTCATAATCCACTCGTGCTGTGTAACCAAAATTATCGGCTTTTGCATTACTGCCTCCGCCTCGTCCTTCTGCAATTCCGTTAGAACTAAAACCGAGCGCATCCAAACCATTCACAACGTAAGCGGTATAAGTCAGATTCGGTGTAATTGAACCAAAGAATCCCGCGCCCATTTCACGCCAAGTGCTAGGAATAATGCGTTGTTCCACTTCGGGGCGATGATTACCAAAATAAAATAACGGTTCATGAATTCGATTCACTAAACCCATCGGCATTAACACTAAACCTGCTCGCGCATTTGCCATTGGATCAATGAAAAAATCCAACGACGCAAATTCAACCGACACTTCACCCTTTTCTTCCGCTCCTTCACCCGTGCTGGCGTGTTCAAATTCGATTTCACTGTTGAATAAAATTTTGTCGGTGAATTTATAACCGACGTATAAAACCATGCGTTCCATGTCGGCGTTGTCTTTTGCATCGCCTTTATCGCCGACGTTTGCTTGATAATTTCCTTCACCATAACCACCGATTGAAAGTCCTTTACCAGCCGCATAAACTTTTGATGCCGCTGGTCCCATGCCGTAAGCACTTTTGTATTTAGCTTCTTCGGGAATAGCGAGATTGGTGCGAAGTTTTTCGACTTCTTGACTCAAAACATCAGTTTTACGCTCTAAGGTTTTAACTTCTGAATTCGGTGATTTGGTGGGAATTTCTTCAGGTAAGGACTTTGTTTGCTGTAATGCTTCGATTTGCTTTTGTTGCGCTTCGATAATTTTCCACATATCGTCCATTGATTTAGGCTTATCCAATGCGAAAGCCGATGATGAAAAAATTAAACTACTGATAATGCTAAGATTGAAAGCGTTTTTAGAATTAAACATGAAACGTTGCTCCATAAAAATGATGAAGCAAGCATAACAAAAAAAGTAGTACAAATACAAACCATTATCATTTATGGCGAAAATTAACCTCTCGATAAACGAATTTGAATTCGCTTAACAGGTGATTCAACAACCGTTGAAATTTTATCTAAAATCACAGTTTGATAAAAACGTAACTGTGATGACCACACAGCGGCATCAGCATAAATTAACAACGTCGTATCATGAATAACACAATGCAACGTATGTGAAGCTAAACTTTCAGGCAATACGCTTCTCACAACCGTCAACAAATCCTTCTGCTGCTCAATTCGTGTGACCAGCTTATCAATCGCTCGATTATGAAATTCTAAAACAGGTTTAAAACTCATCTTGATTTTAAATAATAAAACGCATTATATTGCCCGAGTTTGTTCCAAACTTTTTGAAAATACGCTTTGATTGAATTGAACCAACGGTAACGGACGGGCAAACAAATAACCTTGAAAAACTAAGCAGCCAAAGTTAGATAAATAATCACATTGCATTTCAGTTTCAACGCCTTCTGCAATGATATTTAACGATAAATTTTCACCTAAATTAATGATCGTTTTTACAATTGCGGAGTCAGATCCATCAAACGATAAATTTCGTACAAATGATTGATCTATTTTTAACTGATCTAGCGGTAATTTTTGCAAATACGACAATGATGAATAACCCGTACCGAAATCATCCATTGAAAAACTAATGCCAAATTTTTTCAGCGCGTGCATTTTGCTAATAGCATCATCAACATTATTGACCACCATACTTTCTGTGATTTCAAGTTTTAGAAAATGTGGGTTTATGCCTGTTTGAATAATTATTTCTTCCACTACACTAACAAAATTTACTTGTGCTAATTGCCGACTACTGACATTGATGGCTAATTTTAAATGCGCTGTTTCTGGATTTTTTGCCCATTCTGTCAATGTTTCGCAGCCTTTACGCAGCACCCAAGTACCGAGTGAAACAATCATGCCAGTATCTTCTGCCAATGGAATAAATTGGTCTGGATTGACACGTCCTCGCATGGGATGATTCCAACGTATTAACGCTTCTGCGCCCAAAATTTGTCCGAAACTATTAACTTGCGCTTGATAATACAATACAAATTCATCGTTATTGAGTATAGATTGACGCAAATCGGCTTCTAAAAGTGTGCGATCAATTAATGCTTGTTCCATTTCTGGCGCGAACATACTCACTTGATCCCTTCCAATTTTTTTCGTGTGGTACATCGCTAAATCTGCATATTTCAATAAATCATCAGCACTTTTTTCCAATCCTAAAAACATCACAAAACCGATGCTGCACGAAGAATGATATTCAATAGTGGAGGCTTTTTCTGTATCAAAAGCATCAATGTTTAATAAATAACAAGCTGCAATTTCACTACGAATTTTTTCAGTAATCATCTGAACTTGTGTTATCGCGTCGCTTTTATCACCATCTAAATACTCTAAAATAATAATAAATTCATCGCCGCCCAATCGTGCCACGGTGTCGATATTTCGCACACATTTCTGTAAGCGTTTTGACACTTCTAAAATCAATTGATCGCCCAATATGTGTCCTAGCGTGTCATTCAGTACTTTGAAATGATCTAAATCTAAAAATATCAACGCACCATATTTTTGATAAAACTGACTGGTATTTAATGCTAAATTTAGACGTTGAAATAATAAAGTGCGATTAGGTAAATCTGTCAGCGTGTCATAAAACGCCAGTTGTCGAATTTTATCTTCATCAGCTTTGTGCTGACTAATATCGTTTGAAGTCGCCACATAATTCATAATTTCCCCTGCGGTATTATGAATTGCTGTAATACAAATCCATTCGGGAAAAACTTCACCATTTTTCTTGCGATTCCACACTTCCCCTTGCCAAAAACGCACCGTATTCAAAGCTAACCACATTTGCTCATAAAACTCTTTGCTGTGTCGTCCAGAACTCAAAATTCGGGGATTTTTGCCAATGATTTCGTTAGACGTGTAACCTGTCAATGCAGTAAAACCGTTATTAACGCGTAAAATTAAATTGTTTGCATCTGTTACCATGAAACTTTCTTGCGATTCAAATGCGGCGGCAGCAATGCGTAATTCATGGTCGTGAATACGTTGAGATTGAATACGATCTAAATTATCGAGCGCATAAGAAACATCTTCGGTCAAACCATGAATTAAAGTGATTAACTTTTCGTTAAAATAATTGATTTCTGTCGAATATAAACACATCACACCGACTACATGACCATCGCGTGTTATTGGAAACGCTGCTGAAGCACAAATGTTGGTTTCACGCATAACTGCCCACCACGGTGACGCATCGTGCATTTTTAAAACATCATTAAAAATAATTGGATGATTCGCGCGAATTGCTTGTCCCATTGGGCCTCGCCCTTCAGGAATGTTTGGATCAATTGAAACGTGTAAGTTTTGTAAATAGAGTGAATTTGGATCGCTACTCGCGACTACATCAATACATTTTTCCGTGTTAATCATGCCAACTAAAATCAATTTAAAGCCAACTTGATGGGTAATGACACGACAAATTTCATTTAGCAATTCAGCTTCATGCGTTTCTCGAACGATAACATCATTACAGGCAATCCATGCGCCGTAAAACCGTGTGATTTGTTCTCGTTCATACTCTGTGGTCGATAATTCATCTAGCATCATATTGAAACCTTGAGCCAGCAAACCAATCTCGTCATTAGCCCCTATTTTTGCACGAGTTTTTCGATTCCCTTTTGTCACTTCTGTAAAAATTTGCACTAAATCGTTTAAGCGCGTGGTGAGTTTACTCGCAGTCAATAATGCGATGATAATTACAATCAATGCTGCAAAAAAGATAACTCCAACGCCGCGTTTTAACACCAATTGCAGTTTCTCATTTACGCTATCCATTTTCATTTCTACTCGTGTCCATGCAATATGTCGTGAACCAGAAAAAACGGGGATTGCTATGTCAATTTGTAGATTATTCGCTAATAAAATTTGCGGTGAGGGTGAGCTATTTAATAACTGTTGGCTTTCAATATCATCGATGAACAAACCAACTTCTTTGGTTTCTGTCGAACTAATCACTTCACCCATTGGCGATAAAATATAAGCGCGTTTTAAATCGGGCGTACCATTAAAACCTTGTAAAACTTCTGCTAAACCAACGACATCATGACTTAATATCAATGCCGCGCTGCTGCTCGCTAACGTGTCTGCAAGTGTGCGACTTTGATTGATGGTGGATTGATATAAAAAATCGCGTTCTTGTTGATAAAGTAAGCCAGCCAACAAAATCATCATAAAAATTAACACGCTCCCAAAAAGAGCAGCAAATTTATTACGCAAAGAGTTTTTAAAATAGCCAGTAGACTGAATTTCGTATGATTTCATAACCTTAATTATTTAAGGGACGGACGGTTTTATTGAAAAGAGTAATAAACGCTTTAATAGGTTCATAAGTTGCGTCATTTGCGGCTTCAAATGTAGAAATAGGAATAGTTGCTAGAATAGCTTTGCCTGACTGTGTTTGCTGTAAATTCAATATAACATGACTCACTGCTTGAATTAATTCTGGTGAAATAGTTTCTTTTGCCATCCAACTATTATTCAACAACGGTTTCGTTTTCCATTTTATTTCTAATTGTTCCGCGAGTTGCGGATTTTTTTGTATAAAAGCATTCCACGGCACTGACCACGTTGCTCCTGCAATAACGTCATGATTTAACACATTCATAATCGCAGATTCTTGTGAGCCAACATAACGATTTTCGATGTCAGTATTGGTATTCAAACCGTGAGTATGTAAATAGTATTGAGGCATCAATGTCGCGGCTAATGCTGTCGGTGCGGGATAAGCGATTATTTTACCTTTTAAATCAGAAATATCTTTAATCTTGGAATCTTTGCGAACCAAAATGATGCCACAAAAATCATCGTCGTCGCCCATTTTTGCAAAAACATGATAACCGTATTTTAGGGCGTTGATGGTTTGATACGGATTTGGTAACGCAAAATCAAAATAACCTGCATATAATTTTTTTTCAAATTCATCGTAATTTCGAGAGGCTTCCAAGACAAAGGTTACATTAGGAATTGCAGCATTAAACAAATCAATCAGTGGCGCGTAAACTTCAAATAAATGTTTTGGATTGTGTAATGGGTGAATACCAACGTGATAAATGGTTTTAAAAAATGGACTTTTATTCGAAAAATGAGGTTCGTATAACGTTGGTGAAGAATTTAAAGCGGGGAATAACCACTCAGTTAAATTTGATTTCGAAGGCGGTTCGGCAGCAGAAATTTGGCTGCTTGCAACCCAAAACATTAAACCTAGCAATAATCGAAAAATTAAATTCATTAAAACTACCTTGTTAAAACGCAGACTTATTGCGGTATTATCACCATAACACCTTAAATAATCACTAGATTCCACTTAAAAATGTCTTTTTCCGAACTTTACATTGGTTTAATGTCTGGCACGAGCCTTGATGGTATTGATGCAGCGTTGGTTAATTTAACTGACGACTGTGTTGAACTTGTAGCGTTTGAGTATTTACCGTTTTCACTTGAAATCCAACAAAAATTACAACAACTCAGTGCGCCCAACGCCGCTATTTTTTTACAAGAGTATGGCGAAATGGATGCACGTTTAGGGTGTTTATTTGCGAGTGCCGTTAAAAATCTTTTGAGAAAAAAAAATCTCTCTGCAAACGCAATTACTGCCATTGGAAGTCATGGGCAAACCGTTTATCACTCGCCATTGGGACGATTTCCATTTTCACTGCAAATCGGCGATCCAAATTGTATTGCCGAACAAACAGGCATTACAACCGTGGCAGATTTTCGCCGACGTGATATTGCCGCAGGTGGTCAAGGTGCGCCACTTGTTCCAGCATTTCACCAAGCGGTTTTTCATTGCGAAAATGAAACGCGCTGCATTGTAAATATCGGCGGCATTGCGAATATAACTGTATTGCCCGCTAACGAAAATAATGCTGTTATTGGTTTTGACACGGGTACAGGCAATGTGTTGTTAAATCAATGGATTCAAAAAAATCTTGGTAAAAACTATGACGCAAATGGTGCATGGGCAAATACGGGAAAAGTAGATTTTTCGCTGATTGAATGTTTAAAAAAAGAACCCTACTTTCACGCGTTGCCACCTAAAAGCACGGGGGTCGATTATTTTTCATTGGCGTGGCTGGAAACACATTGCGATTTAAAAAAATACTTACCTGAAGATGTTCAAGCAAGTTTGTGTTATTTAACAGCGATGACAATTTGTGATGCGATTGTGAAAATTGCACCTGAAACAGCTCGAATTCTCGTATGTGGTGGTGGTGTACATAATGCGTATTTGATGAATTTATTAGTTGAAAACGCGCCTTGTGTTGTTCAATCGACAGCCGATTTTGGTTTGCATCCTGACCATGTTGAAGCCATTGCGTTTGCTTGGTTGGCGAAACAAACTATTCATCAAAAAGCAGGGAATTTACAAGCCGTAACAGGCGCAAATCGTTCGGTTATTTTGGGGGGAATTTACAACAGCGGCTGTAATTCGGGATAATTTTGTATCAGTTGCTCACGGAAATTTTCCACATTTTTTGAATTCCGTTGGTTTCGTGCAATTGATACGTTAATTTCTTTTAAAACCCGCATCGGGCGACTGGTCAAGAAAACTAATTTGTCAGCTAACGCAATTGCTTCGCGCAAATCATGCGTCACAAATAACACTGTATGCGGACGTTTTTGCCAAAGATGTTGCAATAATTCGCTAACTTCACGCGCCATCGGAGCATCGAGCGATACAAAAGGCTCATCCATTAAAAGTAAATCGGGATTGATTGCAAAGGCGCGAATAATCGACACGCGGCGACGCATTCCTTCTGAAAGTTGTTTCGGATAAGCATTTTCATAAGCGGTTAATTGCATTAACGCTAACAATTCGTCGATGTGTTTTTTTGATATGACGTTTTGATTCGCAAAAACTAATTCAATATTTTCACGCACCGTTCGCCACGGTAATAAACAGGGGCGTTGAAATACAAAACTAATTTTAGGATTTAGCGTTTTATTTGCAACATGAATTGCGCCTGAATAATTAGCATCTAAACCTGCGATAGTATTTAACAGTGTCGTTTTTCCACAACCCGATTGCCCGACTAAACACACAAATTCGCCTGCATTTAACGTTAGTTCAAAGTTTTCAATCGTAGGGATTTTTGTACCGTGATGAGTTTTCTCATGAATTTGAATATGAACGGTTGTCATGTTTTATCGCCATTTCAACGCAAGATTATCGAGCGGTTTTAACAACGCCAATTCCAATAATTGAATCACGCCGACAAACGCCACTGTATATGCCAAAATACTAGCAATATCGAACCATTGAAAAAATAAATGCAATTGGTAGCCCATGCCATTACTGCGTCCAAGTAATTCCACCATCAAAATAATTTTCCAAATTAACGCCAAACCTGAACGAGTCGCGCTCATTAAAAACGGATGTAATTGCGGTAAAATAATGTGGCGTAACGTTTTTATTCGACCGAATTGGTAACATTTCGCCATGTTAAGTAAGTCTTTATCCAAAGCGCGTGTACCTTCCCGCAACATCACAACCACATTCGGCACTTTATTTAATACAACCGCTAAAATGGCTGCTGATTCTGTCAATCCAAACCAAACGTAACAAAGAATTACTGTTACTAATGCAGGTATATTAAGAAAAATCACCAACCAATGATCGAAAAAAGCATTGAGTTTTTCGTTGCGTCCCAACGTAATTCCAATGATGCAACCGAGTAACATAGAAATTGTAAAACTCACCAATAAACGCAAAAGCGTTACGCCTAAATGATAGGGTAATTCGCCCGATTGGCAGTGTTTCCAAAACACATACGCTACGTTTTCAGGCGATGGCAATAATGAACTATGCAGAAATATCGCCAATCCTTGCCAAATACCTAAAAAAACCAAAATTGACAACGTCGGCAAATTTCTCGAAAGCAACGTATTTACTCCGCCGTCCAAAATGTTCCAGCGGCTAAATTCGCCGAATTACCTACTTTAGGGTTCAAACTAAACAACACGCTATAAAGTTGTTGCGCGGCTTTTTGGTTTGTATTTGTCCACAAATTTACACGTCCATCACAATAACGTTGTCGTAGAACGACTGACGCTGATTCCATTTTTACCGTCGTTTTTTTCCATAATTCGGCATCATCGCATAAACGATTTTTAGCTTGAGCAGTTGCTACAAAAAATGATTTTAACGCGGTTTTGTGATTATCTGCCCACGATTGTTTAAACACATAACCCAATGTAGGTACATTTTCAGCAATGCCTAAATCTTGTTGTAATTCTTTGCCATCTAGCAATTGCCGATAACCTTGAGTTTCTAACTGCGCGGCAAAATGCCAGTATGTCAAAACTGCATCCACTCGCTGATTTTTAAGTTGCTCATTGATTAACGGCGGCGCACCAAAAACTTTTTCGACGGTTGTATTTAAATCAACATTTTGTTTTTTGCCCGCCGCTTGTAACAACAACCAATTTTTATCCAATTCACCGCCAGCAATTCCTAATCGTTTGCCTGCTAAATCTTTTATATCGTGAATCGTGCTATTTGCGGGAACAACTAACGCACCTGACGTATTTGAATACGGATAAAACGTAAATTCTGCACCCATATTTCGCGTTTGTGAAACCCACAAAAAATCCGACACAATCATATCGACCGCGCCCGATTGCAATGCAATTTTAGCGGCTTCGGCGGTGGCGACAGGTTGCATTTGAATTTGAAAATCAGGCGATTCAGGTAAAACAGAAAGTTCCCAATCTAACGTGCCTGATGTTTGTACGCCGATTCGTAATGTGGATTTTTCAGCCGCAAAAGTGGGCGCAGCAATGAAAGCGGTAGCGATAAAAATGGCGGTTAATTTCATACGTTAATTCTCAAATAAAATGTGGCAATAATTCCGTCGTTTGTAAGAAACAATGTAACGGCTGACAATCTTGTAATTGCTTAGGATTATGTGCGCCACTCGCTACACCAATCGACGCAATGCCTGCATTTAACGCCATCTGTAAATCGTGAGTTGAATCACCCACCATCAACGTTCGTTCTGGTGAAATTTTGGTGTATGCCATAATTTCTTCCAACATCAATGGATGCGGCTTAGATTTCGTTTCATCGGCACAGCGCGTCAGGCAAAATAAGTCGCGTGTATTGGTCGCGTCTAACGCTTCATCCAATCCCTCACGAGTTTTTCCTGTGGCAACCGCTAATTTAAAACCTGCTTGATTTAATGTTTCAAGCATTTCATAAATGCCTGAAAATAAATCATCGCGGCTAATTTTTTTCGAGAAATAAGCGGTTTCATAACGATTTACTAAATCCAAAACTTCGTCCGCATTTGCGGCGGGAAATAAGGCTTCAATCGCACGCTCAATACTTAAACCAATCACATCTTTAGCGGCTTGATAATCTGGCATTGCGTGGCGCGTATCGTTGGAAGCATTTTGTAAACAACGGGCAATCCAATCAATGGAATCGATTAGTGTGCCGTCCCAATCAAAAATTATTAAATCAAAGCGGTTTTTCATTCGTCAGTAAAAGTTGAAGTTGTGAAGGTAAAGGCGCGTTAATTTTCATGGATTCGCCCGTTGTTGGATGGGAAAAAGTTAAGGTTGTCGCGTGTAAAAACATACGTTTATAGCCTTTATGTTTGAATGTTAAATTTATATCGTCACGTCCATAACGTTCATCGCCAATAATAGGATGCCCCAAATGAACCGCATGAACACGAATTTGATGTGTGCGACCTGTTTTTGGTGCGGCTTCAACCAGCGTGGAATCTTCAAAAGCGGTTAAGCGTGTAAAAACTGTTTCCGCTTCTTTGCCCGCCGCATTGATTGTCACCATGCGTTCGCCGCCTTTTGCGACATTTTTCAAAAGTGGTGCGTTAATCACTAATTTTTTCTTTTTCCATTGTCCCGCAAGCAACGCGGTATAGGTTTTGTGAATTTTATTATCCCGAAAAATTGCATGAAAAGCGCGTAATGCACTGCGTTTTTTTGCAATCACCAAACAACCTGACGTATCTTTGTCTAAGCGATGCACAAGTTCTAAAAAATGGGCTTCAGGACGCAATAAACGCAAGCCTTCGATAATGCCAGAACTGACACCACTTCCACCATGCACCGCAAAACCTGCGGGTTTGTTCACAATCAAAAAACCATCGTCTTCATACAAAATACTGTATTGCAAGGCTTCTTTTAAATTGGTTGGAACGAAAACTTCTTCGCTACGTTCAGCGATTCTAATGGGCGGAATTCGGATAATGTCGCCTGTCATTAAGCGATAATTTACTTCTACGCGCCCTTTATTGACGCGCACTTCGCCTTTGCGAATAATTCGATAAATTCGCGTTTTTGGCACGCCTTTTAAGCGCGTGATTAAAAAGTTATCCAACCGTTGCTCGTGATTTTCTTCGGTGATTTCAACTAATTCAACTTTAGTTGGGAGTTGGTTATTCGATTCGTTTGTCATTTAAAAGTAAGTTTTTTCTGCTAATTGGACGTGAATTAAATTCTTTTCGGGCGTGTTGCCAGTGACTGCCCACATTTTTAATACCTTTACTGTCGTTTGCATTTAAAAGTGTAAAACATTAGACATCTTTCCTAAATAAATCGAGCTACAATGCGGCATTGCGAAAATTAAGAATATCGCTAAATTATCTAAATAAATGCCGACTCGCCGATTGTCTGGTCTGTAGGGCGTACTTACCGCCAAAGCCAAAAAATGCACAT
>CAINDC010000034.1 GCA_903847275.1 uncultured Pseudomonadota bacterium | reverse complement strand
TCCATACCATGTTTTACGACATCCGTTTGTCTACACATCGGGCATTTCACTTCAATCATCGCCATTTTCAAATTCCTCTTTCAAAATGAAGATATTTTTACAGAAAATTTCAGGCGCATCCACAGAATTGAAACACCTCCCTTTGTTTATAACCCTCTGACTAAACGAAAACCAATATCACCACTCCGTGTTGTTGGCAATCCACTATAACGTGTTGCGGAACGTAAAAGTGCAGATTTCGCTACCCAACTTCCTCCACGATAAACTTTGTATTGCCCTGTTTCAGCTCCTTTTGGATTTGTCGCTAGACTATTTTTGTACGCATTTGGATCATACCAATCTTGCACCCACTCCCAAACATTTCCGTGTATATCGACTAACCCCCACGCATTCGGTTTTTTCTGTCCAACTTCATGCGTATCACCGCCATAACCTTCATTACCAAACCACGCATAATCACGGATTGTTTTAGAATCATCACCAAAGGAATAAACTGTTGAAGTACCTGCTCTGGCGGCATATTCCCATTCCGCTTCAGTCGGTAGTCGATAAAAATCCCCTTTCTCACGATCGTTTAATTTTTCAATAAATGTTTGTGTATCATTCCAGGTAATTTTTTCAACAGGACGATACATTCCTTTAAATTTACTCGGATTAGAACCCATCACACTTTCCCATTGTTTTTGAGTGATTTCAGATTCGCCAATATAAAACGGTTTATCGATACAAACTTTGTGCTGCGGTAATTCATTAGTCGTCGTTTGTTTATCTTTTTCACTAATATCAGTTTGTTTATCTTGTCCCATTTGAAAGCAACCCGCTTCGATTTTTACAAACCGAATTCCATCAAAATTTTTCATTTCGTTTGCAGATACATGTTGCGTCATTAGTAACGTAAAAATTAATGCGATTTTATTATTCATGATTCACCTCTAAATATTCACAATTCAATAACAAATGTTTGAAAACGTAATTCTGCTTTTTTCAGTTCTTGTTGTGTTTTGACGATGTTAATTTTAGCACTAGAAAAAGAAGGAGATGCTGCTGAAATGGATATTACCAATTCACTACCGTACACTTTTTACGTCCGTTTTTAGATAGTCCCCACAAACCAATGCAGGTGGGTTAATTTTATGCAAAATCAGTGATCCTCTATTTTAAAGTACCTTGATTTTTAAAGGTTTTAAAAAATATCAACATCCTCTTATTTTTTATACCTTATTGATTTTACTACCCGCACTGGTTTGCAGGGACTATCATAATTTTTAAATCTTTTATCACGCCTGCGATGATACCCAAGTGATCTAAATGTTCTACTGAGCAATTTGTAACTGACATTTTTTTACCTGCGAAAGCTGTTGAAAATTTACGCAGATTTTAAATCAATTTTTTGGATAATGAGAGCCGCTCAATAGACATCTTTCCTAAATAAATCGAGCTACAATGCGGCATTGCGAAAATTAAGAATATCGCTAAATTATCTAAATAAATGCCGACTCGCCGATTGTCTGGTCTGTAGGGCGTACTTACCGCCAAAGCCAAAAAATGCACAT
>CAINDC010000033.1 GCA_903847275.1 uncultured Pseudomonadota bacterium | reverse complement strand
TGACCATTTTTGCCCCCTTGTTGTACAAGGCTTTGCGACCACGAAAAAGTTTGGACTCTATAGGCTCTAAAACCAAATCTATTTTTTATAGGTACAACCATTTGATTTGGAAAGTATTTTCATAATGAGAATTGCTGGTATACGCGGGCAGCGTAACAATGCATCACAAGATGGTTCACGACCACGGAAATTCTTAAATAATTCTATCGCGCGGTCACTGCCGCCCTTTTCTAAAATTTCAGTCAAAAATGCTTTGCCTGTTTCGGCATCAAAAATCCCTTTTTCTTCAAACATTGAAAACACATCACTCGACAATACCTCTGCCCATTTGTAACTATAATATCCTGCCGCATAGCCTCCCGAAAAAATATGCGAAAAGCTATGTGCAAAACGATTAAATTCTGGCACTGGCAATACTGCTATTTTTTCACGAATCATATTTAAAATTTTATACACATGCCCTCCCCTTTGCAAATTGAAATCACGATGAATATGAAAATCAAATAAACTAAATTCTAATTGTCGAACCATTGTCATTCCTGCTTGAAAGTTTTTTGTGGCAAGCATTTTGTCGAATAGCGATTCGGGTAATACTTGACCTGTTTGATAATGGCTTGAAATTAGCGCAAGTGCATCTTTTTCCCAACACCAGTTTTCCATAAATTGACTCGGTAATTCAACAGCATCCCATTCAACACCGTTAATTCCAGAAACACCTAAATAATCAACTTGAGTTAAAACGTGATGAAGTCCATGTCCAAATTCATGAAACAACGTCGTTACGTCATCATGCGTTAAAAGTGATGGCGTATCAGGCGTAGGTGGAGTGAAATTACATACTAAAAATGCCACGGGGAATTGAACCACATTACAGTCCAATTTACGCCGACCAATACAATCATCCATCCATGCACCACCACGTTTTTGGGTTCGTGCAAATAAGTCTAAATAAAAACGTCCTCGCTTCTGCCCTGCCCTGTCATGAATTTCAAATAATTGAACTGTTTCATGCCAACGGTCAAATTCTTGAATCTCGGAAATGGTTAAACCATACAAGCGATTTAAAATCGCAAATAATCCTTTTAAAACTTTATCAACTGGAAAATAACTTTTCACTTCTTCTTGCGAAAGTTGGTAATGTTTTTGACGCATTTTTTCGGATAAATATGTCACATCCCATGCTTCTAATTCTTCGATGTCGTAATTTTCGAGTGCAAATTTTTTTAAATTATCGGCATCTTGACGAGCTTGTGGCAACGATTTTTGTGCTAAATTTTCCAGAAATGAAATTACTTCATCGGTCGAGTTTGCCATTTTTGTGGCAAGTGATAATTCAGCATAATTTGCAAAATCAAGCAATTGTGCTTCTTCATGACGTAATGCTAAAATATCTTCCATTATTTGTGTGTTGTCAAAATCGCCTTTGCTTCCGCGTGTTACATAAGCGGTATAGATTTCTTTGCGTAATTCACGATTATCAGCGTGCATCATTACAGCAATGTAAGACGGATATTGCAGCGTAATTAACCACCCGCTCTTTTTTAGTTTCATGTGAAACATTTCAGCACTTTGTTTTGCTTGCGCCAAAGCCGTTTCTGGTAATCCAGCTATTTCATTTACGTCTATTATTAATTTCGTCCACGCATTAGTAGCATCTAAAACATTTTCTTCATAGCGACTGGTTAATAAACTCAATTGTTGCGAAATTTCTTTATAACGTTGTTTTTGTTCTTCTGGCAATGCTACGCCAGACAATTGAAAATCTCGTAACGCATTCGTAATTACTTTTTGCTGGGCTTTTGTAAGAAACTTGAATGTTTCATGTGAAACAATTGATTTATAAGCGTGGAACAGTTCTTCGTTTTGTCCCATTTCAGTGGCATAATCACTCAGCTTTGGCAAGCAAGCATTATACGCATCGCGTAATTTGTCGTTACTCATCACTGAATTTAAATGGTTAACAGATGACCAAGCCTTATTTAATTTATCTTCAGCCGTTTCAATTGACTCAATTAAATTCTCCCAAGTATAGACATCATTTGCATTCAAAGAATCGGTAACAATTTTTCGAGCATTCGCCAATAACTCATCAATTGCGGGTTCAATATGTTCTGGTTTAATTTTGCTAAAATGCGGTAAATCAGTTTGGTTTAATAATGGATTTGTCATTTTCAAGGATTTAATAAAAGAGAGTAGGGCAGGGGAGTCAAAACGCCAATTCAAATAACATTGTGTTTCGACATCATATAAAACAGGAATTAGCGTAGCAAATCGAGTTTGCCAGACTTCGTGTTCGGAAATATCAATATTTTCGGCAACGATATTATTTTTATTGAAAAGTGCTTGCGCTTCGTCACACAAATGACAACCTTCCGTACCGAATAATAATAAACGCATCGTTTTACCGTATTTTACAAAATAAAAAAGCGCGAAATTCGCGCTCACATTTTTATATGTTCAAGGTGAAAGTGATTTTTGCATTTCACCTTGAACCGCTTATCACGTTTTAATGATCTGCGTGTTTTTCTTTATGTTTCAAAATTTGACGATCCAATTTAGAAACTAATTCATCAATTGCCACATACATATCTTCTTGATGATCTTCTGCAAAAAATTTTGCTCCCGCAAAATGCAAAGTTGCTTCTGCTTTTTGTACTAATTTTTCCACGCTTAAAATGACGTGAACATCCGTCACTTTGTCAAAATGACGTGCTAATTTTGCAAATTTTTCGTCCGTGTGCGCTTTTAAGGCATCGGTAATTTCTAAATGATGACCGCTAATAATAACTTGCATAACTAATTCCTTGATAAATATAAAACGTACAAAGTGGAAAATTCAACGGGCGTTTTTGTTTTTATAATAAACGCTTGCGTTGACTGGACGAGGAAATAAACATCGCTTCACGATATTTAGCCACGGTTCTACGAGCAACGTTGATGCCCTTCGTTTTTAAAAACTCAGCTATTTTACTATCACTGAGTGGTTTTGTGACATTTTCATTGCCGATAAGTTCTTTAATCAATGCACGAATGGCTGTTGATGAACATTCGCCTCCGCCATCAGTGGAAACGTGACTTGAAAAAAAGTATTTAAATTCAACAATTCCATTCGGCGTGTGCATATATTTTTGCGTAGTCACTCGTGAAATGGTGGATTCATGTAATTCCAATTCTTCCGCTACATCGCGCAATACCATCGATTTCATTGCGATTGAACCATGTTCAAAAAATGCAGTTTGCTTTTCAACAATACAACGCGCCACCCGTAATAATGTGTCATTACGACTGTGTAGGCTTTTGATAAACCATTTTGCTTCCTGCAAATGTTCTTTCATGATGGTATTGTCTTTACCTGTATCAGATTTTTTAATTAAACCTGCGTACATTTCATTGACTCGCAATTTTGGCGCAATTTCTGGATTCAAGTCAACATGCCAATAATCGTTAATTTTCCGCACATAAACATCTGGTACAACGTATTCCGACAACGTACTTTGAATTTGCTCACCAGGCTTTGGGTCTAACGTTCTAATCAACGCCACAATTGAATCTAATTCTTTTTCGGTGACGGCTAATTTGCGTACCAATTTACTTTGTTCATGTGTGGCAAGCAAATCCAAATGACGCATCACTAAAATTAACGCATCGGCTTTGTACGGCGTATTATCGGGCAGCTGTAATAATTGCAAACGTAAGCAATCACTTAAATCTACAGCAGCCACTCCAGCAGGATCAAAATGTTGAATTCGATGTAATACAGCATGAACTTCATCAAGTTCTAAATCAGGCATTTGATCATGCAAATTTTGAAAAATATCGTCCACACTCGTAGTTAAATAACCTTCTGTATTAATAGAATCAATAATCGCAATCGCAATCGCAAAATCGTGTTCGGAAAACGATACTAAATCCAGTTGTGCCAATAAATGCGCCTGCAAACTTAACGTGCTAGTGCGCTGACTTTCAAATTCACCCTCAAAATTCGACGTTTCTTGAATTGCTCCAAAATCATAATCGGGCAGAGTGGGTTCATATTCGGTTTCGTAAATATCATCCCACGAGGAATCTGTTGGTAAATCATCAGGAATATCTGTTTGTGAGCCTTCACTGCTGTGTAATAAATCAAGGTTATCGCTTTTTTTATCATGCAAAGGAACGTCAAGTGAAAATGAACCAAATTCATCATCTTCTAATTCCAACATAATGTTGGATTCTAACGCCTGTTGAATCTCCTGTTGCAAATCCAGTGTAGACATTTGCAATAATTTTATCGCTTGTTGTAACTGCGGGGTCATCGATAATTGATGACCCATTCGTAAATTTAAAGATTGCTTCATTGGCGATAACCCTTTGATTTAATAACTTTATTGTAACTACAAACTAAAATTCGTACCTAAATACACGTCGCGGACTTCTTTGTTAGCAACAATTTGCTCTGCATTCCCTTCGGCGATAACTTGTCCATCACTTAAAATATAAGCACGGTCGCAAATGTCGAGTGTTTCACGTACGTTATGTTCGGTAATTAAAATGCCGATACCGCGTTGCGTGAGATGTTGAATAATTTTTTTAATATCATCAACCGAAATCGGATCAACGCCCGCAAACGGTTCATCAAGTAAAATAAATTTTGGATTTGAGGCAAGGGCGCGGGCAATTTCAACACGCCGCCGTTCCCCCCCCGATAAACTTAATGCCAACTGATTTTTTAAGTGTGTAATACTGAATTCATCCATTAAATCCATGATTTTTAATTCAATTTGACCTGCCGTTAAATCATCACGCAATTGTAAAACCGCTCGCAAATTATCCGAAACACTTAATTTACGAAAAACCGATGGCTCTTGTGGTAAATAACCAATCCCATTTTGAGCGCGAACGTGCATTGGCATTGTTGTTATCGTTTTTCCATCAAGCGTAATTTCACCCGCATCGGCTTTAACTAAGCCAACTAACATATAAAAACTGGTGGTTTTTCCTGCGCCATTTGGACCTAGTAAACCGACGACTTCGCCTGTTTTGATTTGTAACGAAACGCCTTTGACGACAGGACGTTTATTATAATTTTTGTGTATTTGTGTCGCGGCGAGAATCATAATTTATGGTTTTGGCTGAATGACAACGTGAACGCGCTGTTTACTGTTATCGGTTGAAGCACTTTTATCACCTGCTTTAACGAGCGAGGTTTTAATGTCGTATTCAATATAATCACTTGAGTACGTTCCGTTTCCTTGTAAAACCGTCGCGTCACCAATCAAAACCAGTAAATTACGTTTGGGATAAAACTCGCCTGTTGAAGCCTGACCTGTAATATCTTTTCCACCCGCGCTGGGTGTTTGTTTGAAGCGTGCTGATTTGCCTGAAAAGACTAATTTTTCAGCTTCGCCACCTTTGAAATGCACATCTAATTTATCCGAATTCACCCGAATACTGCCTTGTGTTGCAACAACATTTCCTGTGTAAGTGCTAAGTTCAGCGCGTTCATCATACGTCGCACCATTTGAATCAATGGTAATCGGCTGTTTTGCATCACTTTCGAGTGCGAATAAATTTGTGCTGTAGAGCAGGGCGGCGCATAGCCAAAGTTGTTTATTTTTTATCATAATTGCCATGTACTTTTGCTAATAATTCCAAATGAACAGGTGAACTAAATGTCGCCTTCATGCCTAAACCCGTAGTCAGATTTTCGCCGCTGCGTAATTCGGCGAATTCGTTTGTTTGCGCGAAAGAGGTTTTAGGATAAACCGTTAAATTTGAAGTATGAATAATCAACTCGCGTCCTTGTGAACTGGCAGCGCGTTCAATTTCAACTTTTCCATTCAATAATAATGTTTCCCCACCTTTTTCTAATTCGCCTGTTTCAGAATGACAAGTCCACGCAGGATTTGGGGAGTTATAAAAAAACATTAACGGATTTTCTAAATGTGTGATGCCGTTATCGCTATAGTGTGCCATTTTATTGGCAGTTAAATGTGAAGCCAAAACACCTTGCTCATTCATTTGCCACTTTGCGTAACCGACACTGAAAAAGTCTGCGCTGTGAGCAACCGCTTCACGTCGTTCAACATCTTCATTTACCAGCCATTTTGCAAATAAACTGCTCATGATTGCCAGCGCAATGACATAACCATAAAAAGCGTTATGTTTGGGCATCATTGCAAATAATCCGCCAAAATCGTTTCAAAATTATCTTGTGATTGCATAATCATGTCGCACACTTCGCGCACCGCACCAAGTCCGCCACCGATTGTCGTTGTCCAATCCGCACAAGCAATAACGGCTTCACTCGCATCCGCCACCGCAATCGCCAAACCGACTTGCGTCATAATGGGCAAATCGACCACATCATCACCAACGTAAGCGACTTGTTCAGCTGTTAAATCTAATTTCTGTAGCAAATCAGCAAACGCGGCACGTTTATCACGTTGATTTTGATAAACCAACGAAACGTCTAATTCTTCCATGCGTTTTGTGACAATGAATGATTCACGTCCCGAAATCACCGCGATTTCAACGCCTGTTTGTTGCAACATTTTGATGCCATGCCCATCACGCGCATGAAACGCTTTGAATTCATTGCCTAAATGGTCAAAAAATAATTTGCCATCTGTCAAAACGCCATCAACATCTAAAATTAAAAGCCGAATTTGACGGGCTTGCTCCATTACTCGAACTGGTATCATTTAAACTATCCCCGCACGAATCAAGTCGTGCATATTTAACGCGCCACACACTTTTTGCTGGTCATCAACCACGCACAAAGCACTAATTTTCTGTTGTTGCATAATTTGCATTGCTTCTGCTGCCAAACAATCGGCGTGAATCACTTTGCTATTTTTGGTCATGACTTCGTGAATTTCACAATTTGGCAAACTCAGATTGTTGCCGAGTAATCGCCGTAAATCACCATCGGTAAAAACGCCGAGCAATTCATTTTCTGAATTTATAACCGCTGTCATGCCTAATTTTTTGGTTGTCATTTCTAAAATTGCACCACTAACCGAGGTGTTTTTGCTCACTTTTGGAATGGCTGAATCGGTGTGCATAATATCGCTCACGCGCAATAACAATCGTCGTCCTAGTTGTCCGCCTGGATGTGAAAAAGCAAAATCATCACGGGTAAATCCGCGTGCTTCCAATAACGAAACCGCCAACGCATCACCCATAACTAGAGCAGCAGTTGTGCTGGAAGTTGGGGCTAAACCGAGCGGGCAGGCTTCTTGTTTAACCGAAACGTCCAAATGAATTGTGGCGAATTTTGCGAGTGTCGATTCTGAATTTCCCGTTAATGCAATCAGCGAAATATCGAGCCGTTTTATCAATGGCAAAATCGCTAAAATTTCTGTTGTTTCACCTGAATTTGATAAAGCCAAAATAACGTCTTGCGCGGTAATCATACCCAAATCACCGTGACTCGCTTCACCCGAATGAACGAAAAAAGCAGGCGTTCCCGTACTTGCTAATGTCGCAGCGATTTTTCCACCAATATGTCCCGACTTTCCAACACCTGTGACAACAATTCG
The DNA here is from genome assembly GCA_903847275.1 of uncultured Pseudomonadota bacterium. Lineage (GTDB taxonomy): Bacteria > Pseudomonadota > Gammaproteobacteria > Methylococcales > Methylomonadaceae > UBA10906. The sequence goes on along the minus strand of CAINDC010000033.1, from coordinate 12,739 downwards.
ACCTTTGCAGGCAAATAGTAATTTACACGCTGCCACAAAATTGGCATCAATGCGGGAAGCTAAATGAGCAACGGCTTGCGCTTCAACTTGAATGACTGCGAGAGCTAATTCCCGCAGCGCGTCATCATGGATTTTCATAGAAAAATAGACAAAATTACAATGGCGTTATTATGCCACGGTTTATGGAATTGATGTTGCTTGCAAATAAATAGAACTAAAAAATCTCGTGTCAATATATTATCTGGCACAATTACTGCTGTTAAAATGCAACAACAATAACGTCGCTTGTCGTTATTGGTTTATAGGTATAATTGCCAGCATATTTTCTGGTGTTTTCGTTAAATGAATAAACGTATAGGTTGTCGATATGGCTCAAATGGAACAAGACGAAGTGGTTGAAAAGCCATCTAAAAAACTCTTAATTATTATTTTGGTAGTTGCTATCATTCTTTCGTTATCGGCTGGTGCAGGTGGAATGTTCTATTTTATGAAGATTCAAGCAGAAAAAGCAGTTGAAATCGCATGTGCTGAACCGCCGCCGCCTGTAATTACCACAGTTTATAACGAACTTGCAAAACCGTTAGTGGTTAATTTCCCGCAAAACTCCTCTGTGCGTTTAGTAAAAATTACACTTTCAATTGCAGCTGATGATGCAGCAACGATTGCCGTTTTAAAGAAAAATGAACCCATGATGATGAGCAATTTGCTGATGCTTATCAGCGGGCAAAATACCGATGGTTTAAAAACGCATGAAGGCAAAGTGGCTTTGCGAAATGCAATCTTTGATGATGTAACGACGATGCTTGAAAAAATGTCGCCTGGATCAGAAATCAAAGAAGTTTATTTCACTTCATTTATTATGCAATAACACAGAATTATGAGCGACTTACTTTCACAAGCAGAAATTGATGCCTTATTGAATGGCATGGGTGGCGGCGGTGACGACGACTTTGATTCAGGTGGTAGTGCCGATGATGAAGAATCTAGCGTTTACTCCGAAGAAGTTGCCGAAGAAATGAAAGAGCGCGGCATTGTTAAATCCTATGATTTAGCACATCAGGAACGTATTGTTCGTGGTCGAATGCCAACGCTGGAAATGATTAACGAACGTTTTGCACGATTGTTACGCGTTTCAGTTTTTCAGTTTATTCGCCGTTCCGCTGAGATTTATATTTCAGGTATTCAAATTAAAAAGTTTTCTGAATTTACTCAAAGTTTGCTCGTTCCTACCAGTTTGACGGTAATTCGTGTAAATCCTTTGCGTGGTAAAGCGTTGATTATCATGGAGCCGAGTTTAATTTTTACCGCAGTGGATAATTTTTTTGGTGGCGGTGGATTTTTTGAAAATGCGCCATCAGAAGGCAAAGAATTTACCAACACAGAAATGCGAATTGTGATGATTCTTGTCGAATTGATTTTTAAGGATCAAAAAGAATCGTGGAAACCTGTTTTGAATTTAGATTTTGAGTATTTAAGTTCGGAGATTAATCCACGTTTCGCGAACATTATTGAACCAACAGAATTAATTGTGGTGTCTACATTTCACGTTGATTTGGAAGGCGGCGGCGGTGATATTCATATCGCGTTACCTTACGCAATGCTTGAACCTATTCGAGATTTACTCGATGTTATCAATACCAGCCAAGACGATGTTGATGAAAATTGGTACGACTCACTTTATCGTGAAGTAATGCGCGTTGAAATGCCTGTTAACAGCATTTTAGTTGAAAAAAATATGTCGATTCGCAGCGTGCTACAACTTAAAAAAGGCGATGTGATTCCGATTGATTTACCTGATCTTGTGTCATTGAATGCTGCACATGTTCCTATATTTACAGGAAAAGTTGGGATTTCTGATGGCAATTACGCGGTTCAAATTACTGACCGCATTACTAATTAAAATTATATTGAGCGAGAGTTAACATGAGCGAAATGAACGAAGATACAGAAACCGTTGCATTCAAAGAGTTTGAAGATTACGAAGGCGAGCAAGAAGCAATTAATGAAGAAGTTAATTTAGACGTTATTTTAGATGTTCCTGTCGTCATTTCGATGGAAATTGGACGCACCAACATCAGCATTCGGAATTTATTGCAACTCAATCAAGGCTCTGTTGTGGAATTAGAACGTTTTGCGGGTGAACCGTTAGACGTTTTAGTTAATGGAATGTTGATTGCACACGGTGAAGTTGTTGTAATTAACGATAAATTTGGCATTCGTTTAACCGACGTGATTAGTCCGTCAGAGCGCGTCAAACGCTTGGCATAATGCGACAAAACGAAATTATTTCTAGCACTGATTTCGCCAGTTGGGCGTTTGGGTTGCTGATTGTTTTAGTGATTTTTGCCATTTGTGTATGGGCAATTCGTCAACTTCAATCAGCAACACAAATCGGCGGGGATCGTTTGCAAATTGTCGGCGGTTTATCGTTGGGAATGCGTGAAAAATTAGTGTTAGTTCAAGCAGGAAAAAAGCAGTTAATTCTCGGCGTAACACCTAGCCGTATTGAAATGTTACACGTTTTAGAAGGCGAAGATTGTTTGAATAAAATCACGTTTGAACCGTCCGAAAATAGTTTCGCGTACAAATTAAAACAAGTCATGAAAGGAAAAGTCGATGCGTAAACGTACCATGATTTTCATTTTGCTAACGCTCGCAGTACTTGGTTTAAGTGGTGTAGCGTTCGCATTACCGTCTGGAATTGAAGCATTGACCGTCACATCGAATCCAAAAGGTGGTCAAACTTACAGCGTGACATTGCAGATTTTGGCATTGATGACAATGATGACGTTGTTGCCAGCGATGCTGCTGACAATGACTTCATTTACCCGAATTATGATTGTATTCAGTTTGTTACGCCAAGCTCTCGGCACGGGACAAGTGCCAAGTAATCAGGTTTTGCTTGGATTATCGTTGTTTTTGACCATTTTTATTATGATGCCTGTTATCGACAAAGTGAATGTTGAAGCGGTGCAACCATATATGGAAGAAAAAATCGATGCAATGCAAGCGATTGAAAAAGCTTCGATTCCATTTCGCCAATTCATGACAAAACAAACCCGCGAAAGTGATTTAGAATTGTTCGTGCGAATTTCGGGCAAAGCTGAATTGACGAATGCAGACGAAATTCCATTTTCATTATTATTGCCAGCTTATGTAACTAGCGAAATTAAAACAGCGTTTCAGATTGGTTTTCTCATTTTTTTGCCGTTTCTAATTATCGATTTAGTGGTTGCGAGTGTATTGATGTCGATGGGTATGATGATGTTGTCGCCGATGATTATTTCGTTACCTTTTAAAATTATGCTATTTGTTCTCGCAGATGGCTGGTCGCTTATTATGGAAATGCTCGCAGCGAGCTTTTTTGTTGGCACTTAACGGAGCGTCGAACTTATGACACCCGAAATTATTTATACTGTCGCACAAAATGCGATGGTCGTGGCAGTCAAACTCACGATTCCATTATTGTTACCAACGCTCGTGGTTGGTTTAATCATTGCGATGTTTCAAGCCGCAACCCAAATCAACGAATCCACCCTAACATTTGTGCCGAAGGTCGTGGTGATAGGTGCCGTTTTGCTGTTAGTCGGTCCCGCAATGTTACAACTGTTTCTCGATTATTTTCGTGATTTAATCAAGGAAATTCCTCTTCTAATCGGTTGATTCACATGAACTTCACCGAAGCACAATTACTTAATACAATGGCAATGCTTACATTTCCACTGATGCGAATTAGTGCGATGTTTGTATCGATGCCCGTGTTTAGTGTGCGAGCTGTTCCCGCGCAAGTTCGCGTTATTCTTACAGGTATTATTGCCTTTATTGTTATTCCGTTATTGCCGCCATTGCCGCAAGTTGAAATGATGAGTTACAAGGGTATGATGATTGGTGTGCAACAAGTCGTGATTGGCATTACGACTGGGTTTATTCTACAAATGGTGTTTGCCGCTGTGATTTTTGCAGGGCAGGGCGTAGCGTATGGAATGGGCTTAGGTTTCGCGTCGATGGTCGATCCACTGAACGGTCAACAAATTCCTGTCATTTCACAAATTTACATGATTAGCACGACGTTATTATTTTTGAGTTTAGACGGGCATTTGCTTCTAATTCAATTATTGGTTGATAGTTTTACGTCGTTGCCTATTGGTGAATCACTCAATACAAATGATGCGTGGTCGATTATTTTGTGGGGTGGGCGGATATTTTCAGACGGTTTATTGCTTTCGATGCCTGTCGTTATTAGCTTATTGTTGGTGAACGTGATTTTTGGTGTGGCATCGAAATCCGCGCCACAACTACAAATTTTCTCTGTTGGTTTTCCGATTACATTGATGTTGGGAATTTTACTTATTTGGTTAACATTGCCCGATATGTTGACGTTGATACCCGATATATTGAACGATGGTTATGATTTAATTAAACAATTACTGCGATTGACTTAAAAAATGGCTGAAGATTCAGGACAAGAAAAAAGCGAAGAACCCACCCAGAAACGCTTAGATGACGCAAAAAAGAAAGGTCAAATTGCACGATCGCGTGAACTAAATACGTTTGTAATGCTGATTATCAGCGCATGGTTGCTAATATCACAAGGTGGACAAGTAGGGCAGGGGTTAATTGAGCTGATGCAAAGGAATTTCCATGTGTCCCGCGAAATTATCTTTGAACCACTCACAACTATCGTATTTTTTAAACAAGCGATGCACGATGGTTTGTTGCTTATTGTGCCATTGATGGTAATTTTAACTATCACTGCTATTATTGCCCCTATTGCCTTAGGAGGTTGGATTTTCAATATGGATACTATCACCCCAAAATTCGACAAACTCGATCCAATCAAGGGTTTGCCCAAATTATTTTCCGTCAACGGCTTGGTCGAATTACTTAAAGCCTCTCTTAAAATTGCGCTGGTCGGTCTTGTCGGCTGGTTATTATTCAATTCGATTTTTGCTGAATTATTAGGTTTAAGTTCTGAACCAATGGAACAAGCTGTTATTCATGCCGTCAAACTGATTGCTCATAGTTTTTTAATTTTAAGTGGCGCGTTAATTTTAGTTGCGGCGATTGATGTGCCGTATCAATTACATAAGCACAGCACCGACTTAAAAATGTCGATGCAGGAAATCAAAGACGAACATAAAGAAGCAGAAGGTAGTCCTGAAATTAAAGGACGGATTCGTCGTACTCAAATGGAAATGGCACAAAATCGAATGATGAAAGAAGTGCCAAATGCCGATGTTATTATCACCAACCCGAGCCATTATGCGATTGCGCTGAAATATGATGAAGGTTCTGGCAATGCACCGATATTGGTTGCGAAAGGGGTCGATTTAATCGCTGCTCAGATTCGTAATCTTGCGATTGAAGCCAACGTGCCACTCGTTGCAGCACCTCCATTAGCGCGTGCTTTATATTATTCAACTGAATTAGATAACGAAATTCCACAAGGTTTATATTTAGCGGTTGCTCAAGTATTGGCGTACATTTTCCAATTAAAAGAAGCGGCTAAAACACACGGCACGAAACCTGCTGCACCAAAAGATATTAAAGTGCCGTCTGAATTTAAACAGGAATAACCGCGTCATGGATTTAACTAAACTAAAAGCTGTTGCAGCATTGCTCGGCAAAGCCGAACTTGGTGCGCCATTCGTTATCGTCGTCATTTTGTCGATGATAATGTTGCCGCTGCCCGCATTTTTACTCGATATTTTCTTTACTTTTAACATTTCGTTTTCACTGATTATTTTATTAGTCGTCGTTTACACGTTGAAACCGTTAGATTTTGGTTCGTTTCCAACGGTGATTTTGTTAGCGACTTTATTACGATTAGCATTAAACGTCGCATCAACTCGTGTGGTTTTATTAGAAGGTCACAACGGCGGCGATGCCGCTGGAAAAGTAATTGAAGCCTTCGGTGCATTTGTTATCGGCGGGAACTTTGCCGTCGGTTTAGTCGTCTTCACGATTTTGGTGATTATCAATTTTATGGTTGTCACGAAAGGCGCAGGACGAGTTGCCGAAGTAGGCGCACGTTTCACATTGGACGCGATGCCTGGTAAACAAATGGCAGTTGATGCTGATTTAAACGCAGGTTTAATTACCCAAGACGAAGCGCGAGCGCGTCGTGCCGAAGTTGCCATGGAAGCGGATTTTTATGGTTCGATGGACGGTGCGAGTAAATTCGTGCGCGGCGATGCGATTGCTGGGATTATCATTTTGTTCGTGAACATGATTGGTGGCTTGTGCATCGGGATGTTGCAACACGATTTGAGTTTTGCAGATGCGGGCGAAAAATATGTGTTATTGACTATCGGTGACGGTTTAGTGGCGCAAATTCCATCGTTATTATTGTCTACTGCTTCAGCATTAGTAGTCACGAAAGTGGGCGCAGGCACACAAAATATCGGTCAACAAGTTAGCGCACAATTATTTGAAAATCCCAAAGCCTTAATGATTACAGGCGGTGTGATTGGTGCGTTAGGCTTGATTCCAGGAATGCCAAATTTGGTGTTTTTATTATTGTCGTCGGCATTAGGTGGTTCTGCGTATTTCATTGATAAACGCCGTAAACAAGTCGCACTTGACGCATTGACGACGAAAAAACCAGAAACAAACCAAGCTCCTACTGAAAGCCGTGATTTGAGTTGGGAGGATGTTATGCCTGTCGATATTATCGGTTTAGAAGTCGGTTATCGTTTGATTCCTTTAGTGGATAAAAACCAAGGTGGTCAATTGATGGTGCGTATTAAAGGCGTGCGAAAAAAATTGTCACAAGAATTAGGTTTCTTAATTCCGTCTGTTCACATTCGAGATAACTTAGATTTAAGTCCAACAACGTATCGTATTTCGTTGATGGGCGTGACGGTGGGAGAAGCGGAAATTGTCCCCGAAATGGAAATGGCGATTAACCCTGGTCGCGTATTTGGTGAATTAGTTGGTAAAGCCTGTAAAGATCCAGCGTTTGGTTTGGATGCCGTATGGATTGAACCAAATCAAAAAGATTACGCGCAAACAATGGGTTATACCGTGGTAGATGCGGGAACCGTTGTGGCGACACATTTAAGTCATTTGTTGCAAGCGCACGCGCATGAGTTATTGGGCTACGAAGAAACACAACGAATGCTCGATAATTTAGCGAAAACAGCTCCGAAATTAGTGGAAGATTTAGTGCCAAAAACATTGACGTTGGGTGTTGTGGCAAAAGTGTTACAAAATTTATTGATCGAACAAGTGCCAATCCGCGATATGCGTACCATTGCCGAAACATTGGCAGAGTACGGTTCAAAAAGTCAAGATACCGACATTTTGACCTCTGCGGTACGAACTGCACTGGGACGTTTAATTATTCATGAAATTACTGGATCTGCGGATGAGTTAACAGTTATTACCTTAGATAGTGAGTTGGAACAGATATTGCAAAAGTCTTTACAAACGGCGAGCGAAAACGGTACTGGCGTTGAACCTGGGCTTGCGGATCAAATGCACGATTCATTGCAAGAGAATACGCAACAAATGGAAATAGATGGATTATTACCAATTTTATTGGTGTCATCTTATATCCGTCCTTGGTTATCACGCTTCGTTCGCCATTCAATTCCAAATTTACATGTTTTGGCATACAACGAAATTCCCGCCGATCGGCAGGTGAAAGTCATTGCAAATGTCGGACGACGCACTAACTGATTTAAGGGAAACTAAGGACTTCTAATGAAAATTAAACGCTTTTTTGCAGAAAATATACGACAAGCCATGCAAATGGTACGCGAGGAATTAGGCGCAGATGCGGTTATCATGTCCAATCGTGCTGTTGACGGTGGTGTTGAGATTGTCGCAGCACGTGATTTTGATGAACAAACTGTTCGCTCAAAAAGCACATCGCATGGCGATGATCAACAACCCGATTATTTCAAACCGTCTTCGTCATCTCAACGCGCTAAACGCGTTGATTTGCCCGACTTTCACACAGAAAGAAATAATTTGCACGTCATTAGCAGTCCTCGTAAACAAGAAGATCAGGTTTTCAGTAGCAGCACCGCTAAACGAGGAATTGATCAATATGTGGGTTACGCAGAAAAAGTTCAATTACGCGGTAATCCAGATGCTGTAAAACACAATTTCAATAAAGAACCTGCTCGCAAACAAACGGCACCTGAAGCACCATATTCGCCACCGTCGATTATGATTAAAGTGCCAAAGAAAGCAAAACCACAGTCGCAACCGACACATCAACGTGAACCGATTTATCGTGAGCAAATGCCACAACGTGAATCGATGTATCGTGACGATCCTGTGCCACAACGTGAACCGATTTATCGTGATGAACCAATGGCGCAACGTGAATCAATGTATCGTGATGAGCTGCGACGTGAGCAAATTCCTGCACCGCGTGAAATGTATCGTGAACCGATGCAATCGCGTGAAGCCATTATGCCGCAAGCGAGAAATACACAATCTGAAGTTCATCATGAAGCTCATGAATTACGCCAACATTTTAGCAGCGGTGATTATGAAGACGAGTTCGATGAATTTTTAAACGAAGCGGTACAAGAAACTTATGCCGCACCAAAACGTGAAACATCGGCGCGTATTGAACCAATCATTAACGAAATTCCTGAACCTGTGCAAGCAGCACCAGTCATCGAAGAAAAAGAAAATCCTTCGGAAAAACTATTGCTGCAAGTAACGAAAGAATTAAAGTCGTTACGCAACACGATGGACAGTAAATTATCGAGCATAAATTTCGCACATCATTCTCTGAATCCCAATTCCACACCGATTCGTAGCGAGTTATTGCAAAAGTTAGCGAGAATGAGTGTGTCGAAAAAATTGAGTATTAAAATCGCCAATCGTTTCGCTAATCACACCAATTTCGATTTTGTTTTCACGCAAGCTCAAGAATTACTTGCTAAAGTTTTGCCATTAACAACGGATGATTTACTCGAAACAGGTGGTGTTGTGGCATTGGTTGGACCAACTGGTGTAGGAAAAACGACGAGTGTAGCGAAACTTGCTGCTCAATTTTCATTGAAACATGGCGCAAATCAAGTCGCGTTAATTACGACAGACAATTATCGAATTGCCGCACATGAACAATTAAATACTTACGGACGTATTTTGAATATGCCTGTACGAATTGCATCAAGCGCGGCGGAGTTAAGACAGTTAATTCACAGCTTCTCTGATAAAAAACTCATTTTGATTGATACTGCTGGCATGAGCCAACGTGATATGAAATTGATTGAGCAAATTAACACTCTTAAAGAAAACGATTTAACAGTGAAATCATATCTTGTTATATCGGCAGCGACCGAATATAAAGCGATGAACGAAATTATTGATGCGTTTGATACATTCAAACCACAAGCTGTTATTTTGACCAAACTTGATGAAGCGGCAACGATTGGTTCAGCCTTATCATCACTTATTGAACATAATTTACCTTTATCTTTTATTACTAACGGTCAGCAAGTTCCCGAAGATATGCGTCATCCGAGTGCAAGAGAATTAGTTGCTCAATGCGTAACAGAATTGGATGTTGAAGACGACGATTACGAAGAAAACAACGAAGCGTGGGTGGCTCAAGGATATGCTTAAACAATTAGATCAAGCGGCTGGCATTCGCAAAATGAACAAAAATAAACCCGTGCGTGTTATCGCTGTTGCGAGTGGCAAAGGCGGTGTGGGTAAAACGAATATCGCAGTGAATGTCGGTATTTCCTTAGTCCAAATGGGACAGCGCGTTGTATTGATGGATGCGGATATGGGCTTGGCGAATGTGGATATTTTGTTGGGTGTTTATCCCAAATACAATTTATCACACGTTTTGACAGGCGAAAAAACGCTCGATGAAATCATGGTCACGGCACCTTCTGGATTAAAACTGATTCCAGGTGCGTCGGGTATTCAAAAAATGACTGAGCTTTCAACCATTGAACAAGCGGCTGTTATTCGTGCGTTTAGTGAAATCGACCAACAAATTGACGTGCTAATTGTTGATACTGCGGCGGGGATTTCATCGAGTGTGGTGAATTTTTCTCGGGCGTGTCAGGAAATTATTATTGTAATTTGCGACGAACCTACGTCATTGACTGATGCGTATGCGTTTATCAAATTGTTGAACCGAGATTATGGCTGCAACAGTTTTCAAATTATTACGAATATGGTGCAGACGGTACAGCAAGGCAAAGCGTTATTTCAAAAACTAAATAAAGTGACAGACAATTATTTGGATGTGAAATTGCAATTTGTTGGCGCGGTGCCTTTTGACGAGTATTTACGTCAATCTGTACAAAAACAAACACCTGTCATTTTAGGTTTTCCACGCAGTAAATCCGCTCAAGCAATGAAAGCGATTGCTGTAAAAATAAATAGTTGGCCACTCAAAACACAAGCGGGTGGTTATATCGAATTCTTCATTGAGCGCATGGTTAAATATGCACAAAAGGATGCCGCATGAACGCACAAACACTTTATTCGCCAAAGTTATCTAATTCTATGCGACTAGATTCAGATATTTCGTTAGGGCTGATTCAACAAAAATTAAATGTTATTCGCCATGCGGTTCAAGCCGTAAAAAAACAAACGGGGCGAGCATCTAATAATGATGTTGCTACTTATTTGGGCGTAACACTTGATGAATACATTCATATTTTACAAGACGCGAATACGCGTATATTCCATAATTTCAAACAGGAGGTTGCATGAGTGCCGTAGCTATGTACAGTTCGGTTCAAATCGGCAATATCGACGCGCAAATCATGCTACACGCGCCATTAGTTAAGCGTATCGCTTACCATTTATTAAGTAAATTGCCTGATTCTGTACAGGTTGATGATTTAATTCAAGCGGGAATGTTAGGCTTGTTGGAATCCATGAAAAATTACGACGCAAGCAAAGGCGCGAGTTTTGATACTTATGCGGGTATTCGGATTCGTGGTTCGATGCTAGATGAAGTGCGCCGTTGTGATTGGGTGCCACGTTCAGTATATAAAAAATCGCGGGTTATTAGTGATGCCATTCGGGTTTTAGAAAATCAAACAGGATGTGCCGCCATAGATAGCGATGTCGCTGAATATTTGGGCATTAGCATGGACGAATACTACCGAATTTTGCGTGATTCGAGTAATTGTCGCGTGTTCAGTATTGAAGAATTGGCGCAAACTGGTGATAATTACCTAGAGGAGTCTTCTGGTGTATCAGAAGCACCGTTAGAAAGCGTCACTCGTGATGGCTTTCAAAAGGCATTAAGTAGCGCAATTGCTAGCTTACCTGAACGCGAACGATTAATTATTTCGTTGTATTACGATGAAGAATTAAATTTACGCGAGATTGGTCAAATTTTGAATCTTACCGAATCTCGTGTCAGTCAAATCAGTTCTCAAGCGGTACTTCGATTACGTTCTCGACTTAGTGGTTGGATAGATACTTAACACATTCACCGTTATGGTCGCTGTGTTAATCACGCAAAAAGGGCATAGCGTATGGATATTTTAAGTATTGTTGGATTTAGCGCAATGAACGCAATTCTTACTGGCGTGACCATCGAAGGCGGGGATGTTAACTTATGAGTTAACTCACCCGCCTTTATATTTTGTATTCAATGGCACGATTGGTGCGACATTATTACAACAATGGAAAATATCATTCCATTGCCGATAATACTGATGAAAAAGGGCATTTTTAAAATCGGTGATTTACTTTGGTCATCACATAACAAGCCTTTCACGTTATGGTGCAAGCGACGAAGAACACGCTAAATTATTAAATTTAAAGTCTTCTAGTGTACCTTCTAAAAAAACCTGACGTACCACAAATAAGTGGGGCGGAAATCGGAGATAATTTATGTTAGAAATTCAAGCAGTCACCCCCTCTTTTCCCGTTTTTAAAGAGAAAAAAATTCACAAAGATGAATACCGTCCGCCTAACAAGCTACATCGAAATAATCCAAAATTAGAAGAAAAAGAGGAAAAACTAGATGAATCCGCCCCTAGCCAACACATTGACGAACGTGTCTAATGACTTCGTGTTAATAGGCTTTAGCATCACTGCGATTGCTTTAATAGCGACGCTTTTCACATTACTTTGGTTGATTCGTTTAGTTTTGCAATTGAAACGTGATTGTGCAAATTTAATCGAAATTGTAGATGGCAATAAAAATGATATTTATGGATTGTGTTCAGCAGCGTTGACGGTGAACGAAAATACAGCGACCTCACATGAAGAATTACACGATTTAAAGCAGCAGTTGGCAAGTATTGTCGAAAAAATGAGTGACTTACAGAATGAAATTCAACAAGGTGATTTTGTGAATAGTCCGTATAACGTCGATATTCGCAAAATTCGTGATGGTGCGAGTGTCGAAGAATTGATGAAACAATCTGATTTAAGTTATGACGAAGCAGCGTTGTTGATTCGTCTACACGGCGGCAAAGCCTGATTTAAAACCTCAATAGTGAGAGAAAAATATCGTGAATGAAAAGAACAAAAGCAGTTTAAATTACAAAGATGCGGGCGTAGACATTGCAGCAGGAAATGCACTGGTCGAACGCATTAAACCGATTGCGGCAAAAACTCGTATTTCTGGTGTGATGGCGGGGTTAGGCGGTTTTGGTTCGTTATTTGAATTACCACTCGACCGTTATAAAAATCCTGTTTTGGTTTCAGGTACAGATGGTGTCGGTACAAAATTGAGATTAGCGATTGATTCAGGCATTCACAACACCGTCGGCATTGATTTGGT
>CAINDC010000032.1 GCA_903847275.1 uncultured Pseudomonadota bacterium | reverse complement strand
TCTTATCTTCTTCTAAAATGCGCCTAAAAACACTTTTCCGCTTAGTTCACATTCATTGGGTTTTCATTCGTCACGGTGTAGACGAACTCGTTTTACAAACACCGTTCATGCGTCCAATTCGTTATTTGGCGGTTTTTTCGCCTTATGCACGATTTAAAAATAACGCAGATTCACGCGGCGTGAGAATTCGCAAAACACTGGAAGATTTAGGTGCGATTTACGTTAAATTCGGACAAGCACTTTCCACCCGTAAAGATTTATTACCCAATGACATCGCCGATGAACTAGTTAAGTTACAAGATCGTGTGCCACCATTTAGCGGTGAAATCGCAATTCAAGTCATCGAAAAAGCGTTGGGGATGTCGATTAAAGAAGCATTTGCAGAATTCGATTCTGTGCCGTTAGCTTCTGCATCAGTAGCACAAGTTCACACCGCAAAATTGCACACGGGCGAAGAAGTAGTGGTGAAAGTTTTACGTCCGAATATCGCGCCACGGATTGCGTCTGATATTGGTTTGCTTTATGAATTAGCCAAATTAGCAGAACGTTTTTGGGCAGATGGAAAGCGTTTGCGTGGCACAGAAATTGTCGCAGAATTTGAAAAAACCACGTTAGACGAACTCGATTTAATGCGTGAAGGCGCGAATGCGGCAAAGTTACGCCGTAATTTTGAAGGTTCAGAAATTCTTTATGTGCCAGAAATTCATTGGGAATTCACACGCAAAAACATTTTAGTGATGGAGCGAATTCATGGCATTCCTGTCGGCGAAATCGAACAATTAAAAGCAGCAGGTGCAGATTTTAAAAGCCTTGCGGAACGTGGTGTCGAGATATTTTTCACACAAGTTTTTCGCGACAACTTTTTTCATGCTGATATGCACCCAGGTAACATTTTTGTCGAATTACCTGATAAATATATTGCGGTTGATTTTGGAATTGTTGGTAGTTTATCTACGTCTGATCAGCGTTATTTGGCGGAGAATTTTTTGGCATTTTTCAATCAAGATTATCGTCGTGTCGCAGAAATGCACATTGAATCTGGTTGGGTATCTAGTTCAGTTCGCGTTGAAGAATTTGAAGCAGCGATTCGTAGCGTTTGCGAACCCATTTTTGAAAAACCGCTTAAAGATATTTCGTTTGGGCAAGTCTTATTAGGTTTGTTTTCAACAGCCCGCCGTTTTGATATGCACGTTCAACCGCAGTTGGTTTTGTTACAAAAAACGCTGTTAAACATTGAAGGTTTGGGACGGCAACTTTATCCCGATTTGGATTTGTGGCAAACCGCAAAACCGTTTTTAGAGTCGTGGTTTCAAGAACGTTTAAGCCCAAAGGCGAAAATCAAAAAATTGATTAAGCAACTGCCAGATTTTGCAGATCAATTTCCTGAAATTCCATCGTTGATTTATAAAGCTCTCGACAATGCAGCTCATGCCGAGCAACGAGCGCAAACGCAACAACGCGAGTTTGCGTTGTTACGTCAACAAATGGCAAGTCAACAACGCAATCAATTATGGACAGTTTTAATGGGCGCGTTGATGATTTGTGCTGCGATTTGGTTTCGATAAAACCAAATCTTATTCTGGTTTGAAATCTGAAGAAGGTGCGCGACGTTTTCCGATATTTTTTTGATCTCGATGACGCACTTTTACTTTCTCCGCTTTTTCTTTCTTTTTCTCGACCTTTAATTTACCGCCAACCGTTTTACCCGAAGCTTTTAGTTTTTTAGGTCCTTGATATTTTCCTGCTAATTCTTTGACGGTGCGGCGAATAAAATTTTGACGCAAAAAGCGTTCAATTCCTGCCATTAAATTCCATTCGGTATGCTTCACCAACGTAATGGTTACGCCCGTTTCGTCACTTCGTCCCGTGCGACCGATGCGATGTAAATAATTGATGCCGTTGCGCGGTACTTCAAAGTTAATCACAATTTGAATGCCTTTAATGTCCAAACCGCGTGCGGCTAAATCGGTGGCAACCAACACATTAACCACGCCGTCACGAAACAATTTCATCACACGCTGACGTTCTTTTTGATCCATATCGCCATGTAAAACAGTCGCTCGAACCCCCGATGCCCGCAACGGATCACATAATGCGGTGGCTTGTATTCGACTATTTGAAAACACGAGAGCTTTCTCAAACGTTTCATTTTTCAGTAACCACGCCAACAGTTGTTGTTTGTGCGCGTTATCGTCCGCTAAAACAATTTGCTGCTGAATATGCGGCAATTCGTCGCGCAACGTATTCAACGCAATCAGTTCATAGTGTTTCAGTAATTTGTCCGCCATTTTTAACACGCCGATATGCGTTAACGTCGCGGAAAATAAAAGCGTTTGGCGATTTTCACTACATTGTTTCGCAATTGTCAGTACGTCGTCACTGAATCCCATGTCGAGCATTCGATCCGCTTCATCGAGAATTAGTGTTTCCAAATTTTCAAAAGGCGCGGTGTCGAGCGTCAATAATTCAAGCACACGCCCCGTCGTAGCAATTACAATCGGGGTATTTTTACGCAGCAGATTTTGTTGTTTTTTAAAATCTTCCCCGCCCGTCACCAAGCCTACTTTTAACGATGTTCCTTCGAGCAATTGTTGACACTGCAAAAAAATTTGTTGCGCCAATTCACGCGTTGGCACCAATACCAAAGCTCGAACACCTGCGTAATAATTCGGATTGATAAGCAAATGGTGTAGCGTCGGCAACAAAAACGCTAAGGTTTTGCCGCTGCCTGTTTTTGAGCTAACTAAAAAATCTTTACGCGTTAAAATCGCTGGAATGGCACGTTGTTGCACAAGTGTTGGCGTTTCAAAACCATTTTTGATTAACGTTTCTTGTAAAGCAGAATGCAGATTAAAATTTGTAAAATTTGTAAGTGGAATGGTAGGTGTCACGATTGTTTCTGTCATGGTGAGATTTTAGGGGTGAGTGAATTCGTAAGAATGAGGGATATTGTAGGCAGTATTACCTACGAGATTTTAATGATTTTGCAGCTACCACCAGCTAAAAAAGCTGGTGGATTAATAGAAACTTTTACTCAATTATTTAAGACGATATTCCGCTGAACGAGCGTGAGCGGTTAAACTTTCACCTCGCGACAATATCGATGCGATTTTACCTAATTCATTCGCACCTTCGGCGGAACAATTGATTAGACTTGAACGTTTTTGGAAATCATAAACACCAAGTGGCGATGAAAAGCGTGCGGTGCTTGACGTTGGCAAAACGTGATTTGGACCTGCACAATAATCACCTAAAGCCTCGGCGGTATAACGTCCCATGAAAATCGCTCCTGCGTGACGAATTTTTTCACACAAGGCTTCTGGATTTTCAACCGACAATTCCAAATGCTCAGGCGCGATAATGTTGGCAACTTCAGCGGCTTGTTCTAAGTTTTCGACCAAAATCAACGCGCCACGATTAGTCAATGAAGTACGAATAATTTCAGCCCGTTCCATTGTCGGTAAAAGCGTGTTGATACTGGCTTCAACGGCTTCCAAATATGCCGCATCATCGCTAATTAAAATCGATTGCGCGTCTTCATCGTGTTCCGCTTGCGAAAATAAATCCATCGCAATCCAATCGGGATTCGTTTTACCGTCACAAATAATCAGAATTTCCGATGGTCCTGCAATCATATCGATGCCGACTTGACCGAAAACCAATTTTTTTGCTGTCGCCACATAGATATTGCCAGGTCCAACAATTTTTGCCACTGCTGGAATCGTCTCCGTTCCATAAGCCAATGCGGCAACCGCTTGTGCGCCACCAATGGCAAACGCTCTGTCAACGCCCGCTAAATATGCCGCCGCCAAAACCAATTCATTTGTTTCACCGTTTGGCGTTGGTACAACCATGATTAACTCTGGCACACCTGCAACTTTTGCAGGAATCGCATTCATTAAAACAGACGATGGATAAGCCGCTTTTCCGCCTGGAACGTACAATCCCACGCGGTCTAATGGCGTAACTTTTTGACCCAAAACTGTGCCGTCCGCTTCGGTATATTGCCACGATTCCATTTTTTGTTTTTCGGCATACGAACGAATACGCTGTGCCGCTTGTTCTAAGGCTTGTGCTTGTTCAGCAGGTAAATTATCCCACGCGGTTTTCAATTGTTCTTTTGAAATTTCTAATTCACTTGCCGCAGAAATATGGCAATGATCAAAACGGTTAGTGTATTCAATCACCGCTGAATCACCGTTTTTTCGCACGTCAGAAATAATATCCAAAACACGTTGATGAATCGCTAAATCGTCCGTTTCGTTCCACGCCAATAAATCGTGTAATTGCGTGGTGAAATTGGCATCGAGGGCATTCAGTTTTTTAATGGTGATAGTCGTCATAATTTTTTGAGTCTAAAAGTAGATTTGATGGGTGAATTTTACGGTTAATGCCGCCGATTTGAAAGATGGATTTATTTACTGATGTTACGCAGTGACAAAAAAGGAATTAAGATTACAATTCAAATTTTGAAAAACGTTGAGCAAAGAAAATGGGAGGTGTTTCAACTCTGTGGATGCTATATAAGCCTTGAAAATAAAGGGCTAGAAGAAATAATGACAATGTCATTATTTTGATTTTATTCAACCAGTAAAAAACTTAACGGCATGATTTTTAATGAAATTTTTAATTTCT
>CAINDC010000031.1 GCA_903847275.1 uncultured Pseudomonadota bacterium | reverse complement strand
GGGACATTCCGTTCAAATTTCGGTGCGCGTCTATTCTTTCGGATTCGCAGCTACCTCTCGTCGGCTAAAAAACAAGGTCACAATATGCTCGAGGCGTTAACTTCGTCTTTTCGTGGATGCCCTTTGATTTTGGTGGGGGGGCTGAGTAGTTACCTTTATTTTTAGTTTAAAACTTTATTCAATAAAAGATATGTTGCTCGAAGAAGCTAAATTTAAAAAAGCAATTATTGGAGAACGGTTATCTAAATTACACCCGCTTTCGTTGGAATATGACAAGTTATCAGTTTTAAATCCTTATTCCACGCGCGTAAATGGTGCATTGTTGGCGTTATTATTTTTTGAAAAATTAGAAGCAGGTCAATCTGATTTCATGTCTGCTGATGTTGAGCAATTTTTAAAATCATTATCGAATGATGCAATTTCTCTAAAGACAGAAGAAGGCGTTGAGCCAAATCAAATTTTCATGTTGATGTTTAATGAAAGTATCAACCAATCCATTATTTCTGATTCAGGAGCAAATTATGAAGATAGAATTTTGAGTGTTTTGACTGACGAACTTGAAATAAGTGAAAACGCAATCAGCAAAACGCATGACCAAAAAGATGCAAGTACCGAATATGATTTTTTCTTTCGTCTTGATGATGGCAGGAGCTATGGAATTGGAGCAAAAAGGACATTACGAGAACGTTATAAGCAATTCATAAAAACAGCACACACTGGTGAAATTGATGTGATGATAGAAATTACTATTGGGCTAGATTTAAACCGTGCAAAAGCTGAAACCATAAGAACTCATGGTGTTTATATTTTTGTGGCTAATGAGGTTTATGATAATCGTGATGATTTACAACACTTAGATGGTGTTTTTCCTATTAGGGAATTAACAATACAAACGTTTTTGAATTTATGACACATTGTCATAACGAGAGCGGTTATCGAAAAAAGGAAAATATCACCGATGCGATGTTGAGTGAATTTAGAACCCAGTACGCAGACGTTAAAATCAGCAAAGAAGACATTTTTTATTACGTTTATGGCGTGTTGCATTCGCCCGAATATAAAACGCGCTTTGCCTCTGATTTGAAAAAGATGTTGCCGCGCATTCCATACACGAAGGATTTTTGGGCGTTTAGCAAAGCGGGGCGTGATTTAGCGGCGTTGCATTTGAATTATGAAACGATTGAGCAATATCCGTTGCAAGAGTTTAGCAATCTTGACCCAGATTATACGGTCGATAAAATGAAGTTCCCCAGCAAAGCCGATAAGAGCAAGATTATTTACAATTCGCAGATTACGTTGTCGGGTATTCCATTGGAGGCTTACGATTACGTTGTGAATGGTAAATCTGCGATTGAGTGGATTATGGAGCGTTATGCAAAAAGCGAAGATAAAGACAGCGGCATTAAAAATAACCCCAATGATTGGAGCGAGAACCCGCGCTATATTTTGGATTTGGTGAAGCGGATTGTGGCGGTGAGCGTGGGAAGTGTTGCGATTGTTAAGGGGTTGCCTGATTTGGAGGAGAGAAAATAATGAGTAAAGAAAAACAAAAACAGCGTAAAAACGACGCTAAAAAGAAAGCGATTAAAAATGCCGAGCGTGAGATTAAAAAAATGATAAACCCGCCTAAAAATTACAGAACTTTTGCTGGTGAAAGTAAAGATAAGCTGGTTTCAGATTTACAAAATGTTGATGTTACCGATGATAAGAAATTAACAATAGGTTTTTTCAAAGC
>CAINDC010000030.1 GCA_903847275.1 uncultured Pseudomonadota bacterium | reverse complement strand
GACGTTTTTTGATGATATTCGGGCATTAACTCGATATATTTGCTTTGACAATTGGCGACAGATGCTCGAATTTATGCTCAAAGGTCTTGAAATACCTATTCCTACGACCGCTTGATTTCATAATGAGAATTGCTGAATTCAAATGCAACAGGAATCGATACATCGTTTGCATGATACAATGCACTTAACAAATTTATTCCTTTCACATTTCTACTTTTGCAGTGATCGTAATGCCAACAAATTAAATCACTTTCATCTGTCCATTCCTTTTCTGCTATCGAATCGTCAAAAATCAACACACCATCTTCGGCTTCACAAGACCGCACGACGGATTTCACTTTTAACCATAGATCTTTTGACGTGCATTTCTCTGCTGACAAGAATCGCGTGATTTGGTCGTGACTCACATCACCATCCATCATCGCGGATAAACCCGTTGCCGTTGCATAACCTGTTGCATTGCAAATCAAATAATCACTGTACAGTTCAAGATGTTTCATTTTCTTTGCTCAACGTTTTTCAAAATTTGAATTGTAATCTTAATTCCTTTTTTGTCACTGCGTAACATCAGTTATTAATTTATTCGGTATTTTAATGAATCCGAGATCCAATTCCAGTTGGCTCAATGATTCCCATCCCCATCAAAATAACTACAAAAATAAATAACGCCACTGACAACCCAATTCGGAATGTTAAAGCTTTGAGCGTTTTTTCTGAATTGGCTTGGTCTTTGTGTTTTACTAAGTGAAATAACGCCGAGCCTAAACTGGCGATAATCGCAACAAATGCAATAATAATGAGTGTTTTAATTAACATAAAATTCGTATCGTGAAAAAAGAAAAATCTATTTTCTATGATTTTACGAGGTGAATACAACTTTAAAGGGCAGAGCATGAATATAAATTTAAAATGGTTGTTTGCGTATTTGAGTTTTTTTACATTGTTTTTAAGTTTGGGCGTATGGCAAGTTAAACGCGCTGACGACAAACAACAATTTTTAGATATTGAAGCCAAGCGCATCAATGATTCAGTGCAATTAACAATAGAAACGTCAGATAATTTGGCTCAACTACGTTATAAAAAATCGAGTGTTACGGGGCATTTTGATACGACAAAACAGTTCTTACTCGACAATCAAATTGATACGGGCAAAGCAGGTTATTTTGTTTTCACACCGCTTAAATTGGAAAATAGTAATAAAGCTATTTTAGTTAATCGCGGCTGGATTCCTTTGGTTGAACCACGTGCGACGTTGCCAAATATCGATTTTCAGTCGATTGGTGAAACGACGTTGAGTGGACGAATTAATAATTTCCCAAGCGTGGGTTTGAAATTAGACGGTGCGAATCAACCCACAAAAACAAATCCTGCTGTCGTGGGTATTATAGATACACAAGCTTTAACAACACTTACGGGCTATGAATTATTTAACTTTCAATTAGAATTAGACGCAAATGCGCCCAACGGTTTCAAACGTGAATGGGCTGTAGCAAAAATTATGCAACCTGAACAACATTTAGGCTACGCGCTGCAATGGTTTGGTTTGGCGTTTGTGTTGACAATAATCTTTATTAAATTAGGTTTGCAAAAAAATGACACCCCAACAACGTAAAAATAGACAACTCATTATTGGAATTTTCGCGATGTCGATTATTCCATTTGGTATTGCGTGGTTTTTGGCAAAAAATCCCGAATTATTAACGCCAGCAGTGACCAATCATGGGCATTTAATTACCCCAATTATCACCACAGAACGCACAGATTTTCAGGGTTTCGATACTTTTTCACAGGACAATTTAAAAGAACTCGATGCACATTGGCTAATTGTGAATGTAATTCCGAAAGCCGATTGTGGAGAAATATGTTTAGATGCGATTTATAAAAGTCGGCAATTACGCTTGATGCTAAATAAAGAATTAGTACGAACACGCCGAGCGGTTTTAGTTTTAGATTCAAACGTTTCTCAAGAAACAGGCGCAAATTGGTGGAAAGAAGATGGCGATTTATTGCGTTTAAAACCGAACGCGACAGTCATTGAAAAGCTCAACCTGCTTTATAATGGACAAATACCCGAAGGTGTTTTGTTATTGGTCGATCCACTTGGTAATTTTATGATGCAATATGCGCCGAATTTCAATCCGTATGACGCGAAAAGTGATTTGATGCACCTTTTAAAAATTTCACAAATTGGTTAGTAGAAAATGTTTAGAAAAATAACAGGAATAAGCGTGCTATTTACATTAGTGACGATTATTACAAGTGAATGGATTCGCTTATCGCCGATTGATTTAGGCAATTTAAACGAGTTGCATCGGTTGCTCGCGCAAATGATGCCGATTGTGGTGACAGCTGCATTATTTTTGATAAGTAGTATTTTTTGGTTATTGTTTGCGCTTTATTTGCGGTTAGATTCAAGGGTGATCTTGTCGCCACAACCACAAAGTCGTTTATTTGTGCAAGTCGCGCTGATTGTTTTATTTATTCAAGTGCTGCTAGGCGATTGGACGACGGCAAATCATGCTGCGTTAGCGTGTCGTGGTTTTCCACAATGTAACGGAACGTGGTTGCCTGCGTTAAATTATGACAATGCGCTAAATTTATTTTACGGGCTGCAAAATCACTACAGCGGTGTTGTAGCTTATGACGCGCAAATTACTTTGGCGTGGTTACATCGTGCAGGCGCGTTATTATGTTTCGTCATTCTAAGCGGCGTTACGTTTCAAGCGACTTCTGCACCGTCGAAAACGTTACGCAAAGCGGGTTTGTGGTTAAGTGGTTTGTTATTTTTACAAATCGGTTTAAGCATTTTTACGATTCGATTTGATTTGCCGTGGTGGATGTCGGTTATTCACGCGACGTTGGCGACATTGTTAATGTTGCCACTGATTGCACTTCATTTTTACAGCAAATACGATTTTCCATTTGTATCTGAAACTGAAAGTAAAAAATCAGAATTATCTGTCACTGAAACTGCCGCTGATTCATTATACGGGCGTTTAAAATCGCAATTGCAACGCACGCGAAATGGGCTAGGCGGCGTATTTTCAACATTGTCTTTATCAAAAACGATTAACGATGATTTGCTCGCAGAAATCGAAGCGAATTTGTTGATGGCAGACGTTGGGGTTGAAGCAACTAGCGCGATTATTGCGAAATTAAATGAGCGCGTCACACGTTCAGAACTCAAAGACAGCGCGGCATTGGAAGCCATTTTAAAGGAAGAATTATTAGACATTTTGCGTCCATGCAGCATCAATTTAACTATTCCTAAACAAGATAAACCTTTTGTGATTTTAGTAGTTGGTGTGAATGGCGCAGGTAAAACGACGACGATTGGCAAATTGGCAAACCGTTTAAAAATGCAAGGTCATAGCGTGATGTTAGCAGCGGGCGATACGTTTAGAGCAGCGGCAGTTGAACAATTACAAACGTGGGGCGAGCGTAATCAGATTCACGTTGTCGCGCAACACACTGGCGCAGATTCGGCTTCAGTTATTTTCGACGCGGTGCAATCGGCTCAAGCCAAAGGCATCAACGTTTTAATTGCGGATACAGCGGGACGTTTACAAACGAAATCAAACTTGATGGACGAACTGAAAAAAGTAAAACGCATCATGGCGAAACTCGATGACACTGCGCCACATGAAGTTTTATTGGTTTTAGATGCAGGCACGGGACAAAATGCTGTTTCACAAACTAGATTGTTTAATGAGGCGGTAACACTCACAGGCTTAACGCTTACTAAATTGGATGGTACGGCAAAAGGCGGTGTGATTTTCGCATTAGCAAAACAATTTGGTATTCCAATTCGTTTTATTGGCATTGGCGAAAGTATTGAAGATTTGCAAGATTTTGATGCAGAATCGTTTGTTAATGCTTTGTTTATTAAAGATTAAGCGTCATGTTAAAGTTCGATAATGTGAGTATGCGTTATCCCGAAGTTGCTGGTGATGTGTTGAAAAATGTAAATTTTCATTTGGAAAAAGGTGAGATTGCTTTTTTAACAGGACATTCAGGTGCGGGGAAAAGTACCTTGTTCAAGCTAATTGCGATGATGGAACGTGGTAATCGTGGGCAGATTACCTTTAGTGATTACAATTTGAATCGCGTTAAGCCAAGCCAAATTCCGCTAATTCGTCGAAAAATGGGGCTTATTTTTCAAGATTACAAATTACTTAATGACCGCACCGTGTTTGATAACGTGGCGTTACCGCTAGTTATTATGGGCTATTCTTATAAAGAAATTAGTGGATTAGTTCGAGCAGCGTTAAGTAAAGTTGGATTACTTGGTAAAGAAAAAAAACTTCCACTTACATTATCTGGCGGTGAACAGCAGCGAGTTGGTATCGCTCGGGCTATTGTGAATAAACCGTTAATGATTTTGGCGGATGAACCAACAGGGAATTTAGATCCTGAATTATCGTCAGAAATCATGCACTTATTTGAACAATTCAAACAAGTTGGAGTAACGATTTTAATTGCATCGCATGATATTTCACTTATTTCAACACTAAATCATCGTGTGTTAAAACTGGATCACGGACAGTTGGTAGAAGGTGGCGAATCATGAATCACGAATCGAAATATGCGCCAAAATATAAAAATAATAATCGCATTATCGAAGCAAAAAAGAACTCCAAACAAACGTCCCATATAGGTGGAGAATTCTCAGATAAATTACGCGCTTATCGTGATTTGCACGCACACGCTTTATTTTCCAGTTTGGGGCGGCTGGTTGCTTCGCGTTTGAATGCTGTTTTGACGATTATCGTTTTGTCGATTTCAATTTCACTAGCGTGTGGATTTTATTTACTGGTACAAAATGTTCAGCAATTAACGTCTGATTTAGAAAGTAGTAATCAGATTTCGTTATTTTTGCGGGACGATGTGTCGTTAGCGAGCGCAACTCGTTTAGCAAACGGCATTAAATTAGACCCAAGTGTTCAAGTTGTAAAAGTCATCACCAAAGAACAAGCGTTAAAAGAATTTGAAGATTTTAGTGGTTTTGGTGAGGCAATTCAGGCGTTAGAAAAAAACCCATTACCGATTGTGTTACAAGTCATTCCAAAAAATTCGCTCGAAGAAGGGCAAAATATCGAAACGTTAGTTGAAAATTTCAAGCAAGCGGGTGAGGTTGATTTCGCCCAACTCGATATGCAATGGGTGAAAAAATTGCAACTTATGATTGATGTCGCGCAAATGTCAGTAATGTTAATGGGGGTTTTACTGAGTTTGGCGGTGTTGTTTATTACAGGTAATACGATTCGCCTTGAATTGCATAATCGTAAAGACGAAATTGTGATTGCGAAATTGGTTGGCGCGACCAATAGTTTTGTACAGCGTCCATTTTTATACAGCGGTTTTTGGATTGGTTTTTTTTCGGGAATTAACGCGTGGTTTATTGTCACGATTATGATGTTGGTCTTGAAACAGCCCATCGAAAAACTATCCATGCTTTATCACAGCAGCTTTCATTTGTTATTCATGGGCTTTTTTGAAACATTTGTATTGGTGTTTATTTCGTCATCGTTAGGAATTGTAGGTTCTTGGGTGGTGGTGCAACTACAACTAAAACAGATGAAGGGATTGTAACGCGATGCTCGACTTTGGCTCTATAAGGGAATCTCTAAAAATGATAGTCCCTACAAACCAATGCAGGTAAGCTAATTTTATGCAAAATTGGTAATTGATGATTTTAAAGTTACTTGATTTTCAACAACTTTTCAAAATCGAGATGGCGTTTATTTTAACGTATCCTATTGATTTTATTACCT
>CAINDC010000029.1 GCA_903847275.1 uncultured Pseudomonadota bacterium | reverse complement strand
GCGGCTAATTTAGTCTTTATTTCATCAGTGTGTTTTGCAAAGGCTTGTTTAATCTTATCTGCACGGTGAGTTTGTTTTTCAAAATGGTTACTGGGGGTGGAAACATTTTCAAATGCTGTTATATCTAAATCGCCAGACAGAGATTTACTGACTAGACTGTTTAAATAACGCAATGGGTGTTTAACATCTCCTTTTCCTAGAGCAGATTTGAACATATCTAAAATAATACGTTGGGTAGCTTCTGGGACTTTGGCTAAGGCATTTTTGGCAAGTTGTTTGTCTTTATCGTTGAATTGCACAATATCAATGTCGATTCCACCCGCTATTGATTTTTCAGGTTTTGAATTAGGTAGTGCAATTGGTTCAGATTCTGCTTTTAGGAGTGTTTTGTCTGGTGTACGAGTGTAAATGAAGCGTAACGCAACTATGTTTCTACCCTTTTTGATTTGCTCATAGGTGACTTTTATGTTTGAAGTTGCACTGATTTCCCTAACTGCAACGTCAATAACATCTTTTTTAAAGTCAGACATTTTTGGGTATTTATCAAGCAACTGAAACTTTTCTCGAATCCACTCAACAGAAACAACGTGTTCAGAACGTCCCCAGAAACATAACCATTCATAAAGACGATAACTATAAGCGGATTTGAATTTTAGAACATGACTAAGTTTATATTTAGTAAAATCACGACTGATTTTTGTAAGAAATGGCATCATTTCTGGCATAAAACGAAGCTCGACCCTCCCCTCGTCTTCAATGTAGCCAACTCCACCAACCCATCTTGTTTTAAGTTTTTTAGCTTTAAAATTATCAGGCGCATCGATAATAACTATATTTTCAAATAATGATTCGCACGCACGTTTTAAATGCCTGTATGCAGAACGCCTATCAACTTCCACTAAATCAATAATGTCATCAACAGACACAGTAAAAATGTGATTTGGATCGAGTTCTTTTGTTGAATCTATTTTGGCAATACAAGTCAAAAGTATGCGTTGCTCAAAAATACTCATTGTATATTCAGCATCAATAACACGATTATGCTTCACTACAGTAAGGCTATTTATATCTATAATTTCGTACATGTAATGGGTAAATCTAAAGGAATTCTAAGGCTTAGATTGTACCGCCTTTTACACCACATATCACCGCCTTTTACACCACATATCACCGCCTTTTACACCACATATCACCGCCTTTTACACCACATATCACCTTGTAACGCATTGATATTAAATATAAAAAATTTGTCTAAAAACAATAAAAACAATAAAAACAATAAAAATGTAAAAACAACAAACAGAGAGTGCATCGTATAAATTTAGATTTATTCTTGTACTTCTTAGTAGCCCAACTAAAACATAATTCATGTATGATGATCGAAATAATTTTGCATTTATTGATAAAATAAATGTAAAAAACTAAAGTTTGATTAGATGAAAACGGATTGATTTATGATTATTCTTATTGGTAGTAAAAAAGGTGGTGTTGGAAAATCTACACTTGCAACAAACATAGCTGCTTTTTTGATAACAAAAGGTAAAGATATTGTTCTTGTTGATTCCGATCGACAAAGTACCAGTGCTAACTGGGCGCATGACCGTAGTGAATCAAATTTGCCACAATTAGAATGTGTACGTCAATACGATAACATTCGTAAAACATTGATAGATTTAAGTCGGCGTTATGAACATGTTATTGTGGATTGCCAAGGACGAGATTCAATTGAATTAAGAACAGGATTGCTGGCAGCAGATATTTGTATCATTCCTTGCAAACCTTCTCAGCCTGATTTGGACACTATCCCTATTATGATAGGGGTTATAAATACAGCGCGTGAAATAAATGAAAATTTAAAAGCATTTTGTGTTTTAACAATGACACCCACTAATCACACCATTACCGAAAAAGCAGACTCAATTGCTTACCTAGATGATTATCCAGATATAAAATTGCTCAATACAATTATTAGCGAACGTAAAGTTTATAGAGATGCTATTGCTACTGGATATGGTGTGACAGAAATGGACAATGACAAAGCAAAATTAGAAATTGAAAGTTTAATAATGGAAATTATGACATGGTAAAAAAAAGAATTCCCCAGTCAGTTCGTGAAAATAAAGTTATCAACGAAATAGAGTCTAAATTTATTGATGGTGTCGAACGCGATAATTTAACTGCATTAACATTAGATGATTTGGCTAATCGTTTCGAACAAATTGAACAGCAAGGACAATTGTTACAAGGACAAATTTTATTAGAAGCTCGGCGTAGATTCAAATCAACTAATGAATTTGGAACTTGGATTGAACAAACAGGTGGAGCATTATGCTCCGTCGGTCGTCAACATAGAACTAAATTGATGAATTTAGCCAGATTTTTTGAAAATAGAGAAATCATAGGAATATCACTAACAGCTTGCTACGAAATCAGCGCACCAATCAACGCAGACATAGCAGATAAGGTCTACCAAGCCGCACTAGGTAAAAACCTCTCTGTTGCCCAAATTAAGGCTGAAATTGCTAACGCTAAGGGATTGTTACCAGAAAATATAAACGAAGGCAGTGGTGAGCCAGAATTGATGCCTTTAGGGGATATTTCGAGGTTTATGGAACAGGTATTGGCTGAGATTGGTGAATTACCTGTAAATGATGCGATACGTGTACTTGATGAATGTAAAAAACAACTTAGAAAAAATACTAAAGTTTAAACATGGGCATCATTATTTTCATCGTAATCTTGTTATTTTTACTTGGAAGTTGTTTATTGTTACTGCGTACTGCCAATAGTCATAAACTGCCCTCTAACGTTAAATCACAGCCTTATTCTGATGAAGATTAGAGCTTGTCGAATGAAAAATTTTGATTACGGGAGAAAAGAAATAATGCAAATTACAGCCGAGCTTGATGCTCAACATTTAGAAAAATTGCATGAATTGGAATTGTTGTTACGGAAAACACCGTCAGAATTGATTACCTTAGCAATTGATGAAATTTACAAAATCCGCAAAGTCTTTGAACCTGAATTAAACGAAGGACAACGCGCTTATCAACTGATGCAACAATCGGGATTTATTGGTAGCTTTGAAGACGATGGTGATTTGTCTGAAAACTACAAAAGCTATTTGAATTGGTCGCACAAAGTATGATTATTGCCGATACAGGTTATTGGTTAGCGTTGGGTGATAAACGAGACAAACATCATCAGCGAGCTATCCTTTTTGCTCAAACGTGCAAAGAGCGGATGATTACAACGCACGCGGTGATGACTGAAGTTTGTCATCTTTTACTAGAGCGACAAGGCGTAAAAGCGCAATTGCAGTTTATGGAAATGTACCGATTGGGTGCGTTTGATGTATTTGAAATACAGACGATTCATAAAGACCGATTAGTGACATTGATGCGGCAATATGCCGATTTGCCGATGGATTTTGCGGATGCGTCGATGGTTTTGGTTGCAGAACATTTAGGACACGGCAGAATTTTAAGCACAGACCAGCGTGATTTTCATACATATCGTTGGAAAAATACCAAACCTTTTGATAATTTATTGTTTTGAACGTCTATCAGAAAAGGAAAGGTCTATGAAAAAATCGCTAATTTATTTTGTATCACTCTTGATGATGTCAGGAAATTTATTTGCACAACCACCAGCTCAACCTGTCATGAAAAATGGAAGCTGTCCAAGCGGTTATGTTTCCAGTGGGAATTATTGTGTTCCGAGTGGTGATCGATCACGGTTTGCTATTACGAAAAGTGGCAGTTGTCCAAGTGGTTATATTTCGAGTGGCGATTACTGTTTAGCATCAGGTGATAATTCAAGATTGGCAATTCCAAAACAAGGGAGTTGTCCAAGTGGTTACATATCGAGTGGTGATTATTGTTTATCGGGTAAATAACACATGATGAATAGCTGGCAAGAACGAAAATACAAAACCTCAGACCATAATCGAGATAATTACGCTCG
>CAINDC010000028.1 GCA_903847275.1 uncultured Pseudomonadota bacterium | reverse complement strand
GTGCAAACGTAAGTAATACGCTGTTTGGAAATCACCTGAACTCAAAACAGGAATATCCGCCAGCGCATTCGCTTGGAACGCCAAATGCGGCACACGATTTTCGGGGTCGCTGGTCAACGCACGCACCACATCAATCACATCGGCAACGACCGCTGAACCTGTTGGCTCTGCACCTGCACCCGCACCGTAATACAACGTCGCGCCAACCGCATCGCCTTTCACCAGCACCGCATTCATCACGCCATTCACATTCGCAATCAAACGACGTTCAGGAATCAACGTCGGATGCACACGCAATTCAATGCCTTTTTCGGTTTTACGCGCCACGCCCAAACTTTTAATCCGATAACCCAACTGCTCGGCATATTCCACATCGGTGCGGGTAATTTGCGTAATGCCTTCGGTATAAACTTTGTCAAATTGCAACGGAATCCCAAACGCAATTGACGCTAAAATCGTCAATTTATGTCCAGCGTCAATGCCTTCTACGTCAAAAGTTGGGTCAGCTTCGGCATAACCTAACGCCTGCGCCTCGGCTAACACATCGGCAAAATCGCGCCCTTTGTCGCGCATTTCGGTCAAAATGAAATTGCTCGTGCCGTTGATAATGCCTGCGAGCCATTCGATTTGATTACCGCTCAAGCCTTCACGAATCGCTTTGATAATTGGAATCCCGCCTGCAACCGCCGCTTCAAATGCGACAATCACGCCTTTTTCGCTGGCTTTGGCAAAAATTTCGTTGCCGTGTAAAGCAATCAACGATTTGTTTGCCGTCACGACGTGTTTGCCGTTTTCAATCGCTTGCAACACCATATCTTTGACAATACCCGCGCCGCCAATCGTTTCAACAATAATGTCGATTTCGGGGTCATTGATAATGTCAAAACCGTTTGTGGTCATGTCAATTTTTGACGTATCGCACAAACGCGGTTTATTTAAATCACTTGCTGATGCACGAGTGATAATAATTTCACGTCCTGCCCGACGCGCGATTTCTGCCGCGTTACGTTGTAAAACTTTCGCCGCGCCACCGCCGACAGTGCCTAATCCTAAAATGCCTACTTTTACTGGTTTCATGCTGTTCCTTTTTTATTCTTCATCGAAGTCTTCTTCGTCGTAATCGGGATATTGAACGGGTTTAACACCTTTTTCATCAACCAATCGTGGATATTTTGTACCTTTCACTGGTTCATGCGTTGCTTTACGACTTTTGGTGACTTTAAACATCCAATCGTCACCAAAATCGAACCAATAAATTAAATTTTTACCTGTCGGCAGAGGAAATATATCTTCTAAAGTGGTTGTTAAAACATCATATTCAAAATTGTCATCTGCGAATCCTGCGAAAGTCGAACCAATAGCTATATTATCAGTCCCTCCATAAGCACGACTTGATGACGTAATTGTAAATTGGTACATGTGATCACTCTCAAATTCAACGGCTTGTTGAATTGCAGAATGTAATTGCACAAATGTCGATTTTGAATCAATTTCAATAGAACCTTTCCAGCCACCATCAGCCAAAGGGCAATCAAGTAATTTAACTGTCAAAGTCATAATGCTCATCAGATAACCCCGTCTTTCTTAAACATTGCCTTAATCCCGCGTACAGCTTGACGAGTACGCAATTCATTTTCGATTAAACCAAAACGAACGTGATCATCACCGTATTGACCAAAACCAATACCAGGCGCAACAGCTACTTTCGCTTCAATCAATAATTTTTTACAGAATTCTAGCGATCCCATTTCAGCATAAGCTTCAGGGATTTTTGCCCATACAAACATCGTGGCTTTAGGTTTTTCAACTGTCCAACCGAAAGCATTTAAACCTTCACAAAGTACATCACGGCGTTTTTGGTACATCTCAGCGATTTCAGCAACGCATTCTTGAGGGCCTTCCAATGCTGCAATAGCGGCAATTTGAATCGGTGCAAAAGTACCGTAATCTAAGTAGGATTTGATGCGTGATAAAGCGGCGACGAGTTCTTTGTTTCCGCACATAAAACCGACGCGCCACCCAGGCATATTGTAACTTTTCGACAAAGAGAAGAATTCGACTGCCACATCTTTCGCGCCTTCAACTTGCAAAATTGACGGGGCTTTATAACCATCAAAAACGATGTCTGCGTAAGCAATATCTTGAACCACCCAAATTTTGTGTTCTTTCGCCACAGCAACGATTTTTTCAAAGAAGTCTAATTCCACGCATTCGCTGGTGGGATTTCCAGGGAAATTGAGAATCAACATTTTGGGTTTTGGATAACAATTTGTAATGGCGTTTTGTAATTCTTCAAAAAAATCACCACCTTCAACCAACGGGACGTGACGCACATCCGCGCCAGCAATCACCACGCCGTAAGGATGAATCGGATACGCAGGATTTGGCACAAGCACCACATCGCCAGGTCCTAAAGTCGCTAACGCTAAATGCGCTAAACCTTCTTTTGAACCAATCGTAACGATTGCTTCGGTATCAAAATTCAAATCGACATCGAAACGGGTTTTGTACCAATTACAAATCGCTTTTCGCAACCGTGGCACGCCACGCGAAACGGAATAACGGTGCGTATCGGGACGTTGCACCGCTTCGACTAATTTATCAACAATATGTTGCGGTGTCGGTTGGTCGGGGTTGCCCATCCCAAAATCAATAATATCTTCGCCAGCGGCACGAGCTTTGGCTTTTAAGTCATTGACAATGTTGAAAACGTAAGGCGGTAAGCGGCTAATTCTAGGAAATTCGTTCATTCAAAACTCTTGAGTAATTAGGTGATTAAAAAGGTGTAACTTACTGTTATGACAATAATCTGTCAAATGTTCAACAACAAATGTGCAGGTGATTCCAAGCATTCTTTAATGGTCACTAAAAATTGCACCGCATCGCGCCCATCCACTAAACGATGATCATACGACAACGCCAAATACATAATCGGACGAATCACAATCTGCCCATTTTCAACCACGGCGCGTTCTTTAATGGCGTGCATTCCCAAAATCGCAGATTGTGGCGGATTCAAAATCGGCGTGGATAACATCGAACCAAACACACCGCCGTTGGTAATCGTAAATGTGCCGCCTTTTAAATCGTCGTAACTCAAACGACCTGCGCGAGTTTTCTCACCAAAATCGACAATACTTTGTTCAATGCCTGCAAAATCGAGTTGATCCGCATCACGCAAAACTGGAACAATCAGCCCTTTTTCAGTGCTGACCGCAATACCAATGTCGTAAAAACCGTGATAAATAATATCGTTGTCATCAATCGACGCATTGATGACGGGAAAACGCTTTAACGCTTCAATCGAGGCTTTCACGAAAAACGACATAAAACCCAATTTCACCGAATGTTTTTGCTCAAAACGAGTTTTATATTGGTTGCGTAAATCCATCACGTTTTGCATATTCACTTCGTTGAACGTCGTCAACATTGCCGCGTTTTGTTGAGCTTGCAATAAGCGTTCCGACACTTTGGCGCGTAATCGTGTCATTGGCACACGTTGTTCGGGACGTAAATTCGCCAATGGTGTGGACGGTTCTAATTCTTTCAGTGGTTCAGTCATGACAGGTTCTGAAACGGGTGCAATCACTTCGGCTTCTTGCAAAGCGCGTTGATTGACAACGTCTAAAACATCTACTTTCGTCAAACGTCCATCTTTGCCTGTGCCAATAATTTTGCTCGCGTCTAAATCATGTTCACGCAATAACCGCCGAATTGAAGGTGTTAACGGATTGTCGAAATCATCGTTTTCATCTGAAATTTGTGGCGTTTCGACGTGAATGTTTTTGATTTCAAACACCGCCAACACTTCGCCACTCGTGACAATTGCGCCGTTTGTTTTGAGGATTTCACGCAAAATGCCTGATTCTGGCGCGACCACTTCTAATGTCACTTTGTCGGTTTCTAAATCGACAAGGCTGTCGTTTTTCATGACGCTATCGCCGACTTTTTTGTGCCACGCAATAAGCGTTGCATCGCTGACAGATTCTGGAAGATGTGGCACTACAATTTTTAAAGTCATAACGTTCCTATTGTTTGTTCGGGCGATTGCGAAGGTAGCGATTCTAGCATTTTTCGATAGGTTTTTTGGTGAATCGGATGAATCAAATCGGGCGCAATATCGGCGAGCGGTTGCAACACAAACGCATATTTTTCAATATCCACGCGCGGCAATTTCAAAATTCCATCATCAATAATTTCGTCACCATAAAGTAGTAAATCTAAATCCAAATGGCGCGGCGAAAACTTCTGACTATTCGACAAACGACCATGCGTAAATTCCAAATCGCGTAGAATTTGAAAAACCGCGTGCGCTGACAAATCGCTTTCAAACCCCACGACTAAATTATAAAAATCGTCGCCCTCAAAACCCACCGCCGCTGTTTCATAAATCGGTGAAACGCTTAATTCGTCAAACGTTACGCGTAATGAATTCAAACCCGCCTCGATGTTTTTGGCTTTGTCGATATTGCTGCCGACGCTGACATAACATTGCGTCATTAGCGAATCCCACGTTCCATAATTACACCGACGTTAATATCTGCGCCGACCGCGCCTTTTTTGTTCACGGTTAATTTTACCCACGACACGCCAAATTCGGTTTGAATGACGCGAATCATTTCAGCGGCGAGTTTTTCAATTAAAAAGAATTCACTTTGTCCGACGAATTCCACCAATCGGTCAAAAACGGCTTTGTAATTCAGTGCGTCAACAATCGCATCGGATTCCGCCGCGGGTTGACAATCAAATGCCATTTCTAAATCAAAAATAAGCGTTTGTTTCGCGGTGCGTTCCCAATCAAAAATGCCGATTAACGTGTCTATTTTTAGGTCGCGTAAAAAAATGATGTCTGTCATGTTTGCTGATTTTCCGATTATTATATGGCGTTTAAAAAGTCGTAAGTATCACCGCAAAGGCGGCACGCTTACAAGTTTCACGAATTTTATGAGGTCAAAATGATTCTAAGTTCTCTGGTTTTATTTGCATATTTATTGGGTTCAGTTTCGAGTGCGATTATCGTGTGTCGTTTGATGGGTTTGCCTGATCCGCGTGAACAAGGTTCTGGCAATCCTGGCGCGACAAATGTGATGAGAATTGGCGGCAAAAAAGCGGCTGCAATTACGTTTTTTGGCGATTTTTTAAAAGGACTCATTCCCGTGTTAATCGCTAAATTCATTGGCGCACCGTCCGTGTTATGGGCAATTGTCGGATTAGCTGCATTTTTGGGACATTTATATCCTGTGTTTTTTGGTTTTAAAGGTGGCAAAGGTGTTGCGACTTCGGCGGGTGTTTTAATTGGTTTTGATTTATTTGTTGGTGGCGCATTTGGATTGACGTGGTTTGCCATTTACAAACTCGGCAAAATTTCATCACTTGCGGCGTTAACCACTTCAACCCTCGCACCAATTTATGCGTGGTTTTTAACAGACGACCCTGTTTTGACTGGTGCGACGTTAATCATGACGGGATTTTTATTATGGCGGCACGAAAGTAACATTCGCCGTTTACTTAACAAAGAAGAGCGTTAAACGGTTGTCAATTGTTTCAATATCGCCAATCGAATTTCGTCTAATTTTTGTGGGTCAATAATCGGTTGTTGTTCCGCGTTGGTGATGTAAAACGTATCTTCAACGCGACTGCCAATCGTGCTAATTTTCGCACTATGCAAATGAATATTTTGCTGCACAAATGCTTGTCCAATTTTCGATAATAAACCCGCATAATCCGTGCTAATCAATTCAAGAATCGTGTAGCGATTCAACGAATCGGTGTGGAATTCGATGTGCGTCGGAATCGGAAAATGTTTTGCTTGGCGCGATTGACGATGAATGTTTTTTGTTTTTTTTGCTTTGTTTTGCAACAGGTTTTGTCGTAACACAGTACAAATATGCACTTCTCTAAATAAATCTTCAATCGGTTCCCCCGACTGTTCTAACACCAAAAAGCTATTTAAAACGTAGTGATCCAACGTGGTAATAATTCGCGCATCTAAAATCGTCAGCCCCAATTGGTCGAGCGTCGCGGTACTAAGCGAAAAAATCGCGCCTTCGTTTTTGGTATAAACAAACACTTCTGCACTGCCACGTTGTGTTTGTGGACGCAATAGAACTAATGGTAAATCTTGTTCATTTGATGCCGCAATTGCTATGGTGTGCCACGCAATTTCGTCCGCTGAATAACGCAAAAAATAATCATCACTAACATGCTGCCACGCACCATCAATTACCGTTTCAATCATGCCTAATTTGAGTAATCCTGTCTTAGCTTCCTTTTTATTTTCCAATAATCTATCCGCTAATGCCGCTGGATTTTGTAATCCCGTGCGAATCACAGCGTAAGTTTCAGAATAAAGCTCCTTGAATAGCGCATCTTTCCACGAATTCCAAAGCTCAGGATTTGTGGCACGAATATCTGCAACCGTTAGTAAATACAGATAATTTAAATACTCTGTGCTACCAACGATTTGAGCAAATTTAAGAATCACATCAGGATCGCTAATATCCTTACGTTGTGCGGTCATCGACATAACCAAATGATTTCGTACTAACCACGCGACAAGATTTGTGTCATGTGACGAAAGGTCATGCTGCAAACAAAATTCTCGCGCAATATTTTCGCCTAAAACCGAATGATCGCCGTGTTGACCTTTCGCAATATCATGAAATAACGCCGCTAAATACAAGACTTCGGGCTTCGCAATTAGCTGAAATATGTCATTACAAAACGGAAATTCGTCACTGTGTTTATCAATCGTAAAACGGCGCAAATTACGAATCACAAATAATGTGTGTTCATCAACGGTATAAATATGAAATAAATCGTATTGCATTCGCGCCACGATATTCGCAAAACAGGGAATGTATGCCGCCAAAATACCGTAACGATTCATACGACGTAATTGATTGGTAATGCCGCGTGGTTGACGAAAGGCTTCGATAAATAAACGATTTGCAGCTTTATTCGTCCGAAAATCTGCGTCGATTAGATGCAAACTTTTCCGAATTAACCGTATTGTTGTGGCACGAACACCTTTGATTTTTTCATCTTGTTCAAGAATTAAAAATAATTCTAATAATGCCAATGGATAACGTTCAAAAACTTGCGTATCTACCGTTTCTAAATAACCGTTAATGACTTCAAAATGTGTGTTTAAACGTCGTACTTCGTTGTGTTCGCGCGGCACAAAACGCTCGTTAAATAGTTGCAACAGCATTTCATTTAAACGCTCTAAACCTAAAACAGTTTTAAAATAAAACTGCATAAATTGCTCAACATCTTGATTATATTCTTGTTCATCGTGACTAAAACCAAATTGCGCCGCAAGGTCGCGTTGATAATCAAATACCAGACGATCTTCAGCGCGATTAGTTAGCAAATGTAGTGCGTAACGAATGCGCCATAACACGCTTAATAACGCGACTAATTCGACATATTCTTCTTCAGGTAAAAAGCCGTATTTAATCAATTCTTTCAAGGTTGTTACGTTGTAATGGCGTTTGAAAACCCACGCAATAACTTGTCGATCGCGCAATCCGCCAGGTCCTTCTTTAACGTTGGGTTCTAAGTTGTAAGCGGTATCGTGAAATTTTGCGTAACGGGCTTGCTGTTCCACCATTTTGGCGGCAAAAAATTGATTCGATGACCAAATTTTATCGGGTGCTGTTTCTAGTTTTAACGCTTTTAACAAGGGCGCACTGCCGCTAATTAACCGAATTTCTAGCAAACTGGTCATAATCGTTTGGTCATTCGTCGCAACTTCGACACATTGCGGAATACTTCGCACGCTGTAACCAAGTTTCAAACCGATGTCCCACAGAAAAGTAAAAAATGTACTTAGACTTTCTTGATACTCTGTAATGTCGTCAACTGGCAAAATCACCAAAATATCAATATCCGAATAGGGGAACATTTCTTGCCGACCATAACCACCGACAGCACATAACGCCACATTTTTCGCTTGTTCACCCAAAAAATGTTGCCAACACACATTTAACACACTATCGATAAAATCTGATTTTTCACGCAATAATTTTGAAACTGATGATTTCGGATTAAATTTTTCGCGTAACTCGATTTCTTTATTTCTTAGTAATGTTTTAAACGTCATTAAAACATTTTGCGATTCAAATAATGTGAGATCAATCGGCGTGGTCATGTTTATTTACCTTTCGTCAGCGCGGAGCGTTAGAATTTCATAGCTATTTTTTGTGACTAAAATCGTGTGTTCATATTGTGCCGATAAACTGTGATCTTTCGTAACTTCTGTCCAACCATCGCCGAGCGATTTTGTATGATATTTACCTTGATTAATCATGGGTTCAACGGTAAGAATCATACCCGCTTCAAGCATTGTGCCTTCACCTGCTTTTCCATAATGCAGCACTTGCGGTTCTTCGTGAAAATCACGTCCAATGCCATGCCCACAAAAATCACGCACAACAGAATAACGATGGTTTTCAGCGTGTGTTTGAATCGCGTGACCAATATCGCCAAGCGTCACGCCCGCTTTAATTTGCTCAATACCTAAAAATAAGGCTTCATGCGTAATTTTACATAGGCGTTGTGCGTGCGGTGAAACTTTGCCAACCAAAAACATCATACTGGTGTCACCGTGAAAACCGTCTTTCAAAACAGTAATGTCGATATTGATAATGTCGCCAGACTTGAGTTTTTTCTCGCTTGGAATTCCATGACAAACTTGATGATTCACCGAAGTGCAAATCGATTTTGGAAAGCCACGATAATCGAGTGGCGATGGAATAGCTTGTTGAACATCGACGATGTAATTGTGACAGATGTCATTTAGTTGATTTGTGGTAACACCCACAACAACATGAGGTGCAATCATGTCTAAAACATCGGCAGCAAGACGACCCGCAATTCGCATTTTTTCGATTTCAACTTCATTTTTAATAATGATACTCATGGTTTCCAAATTAAAGAGTTATAGGCAATGGGCAATGATTCTAACAGAGCCACCTTGTTGTAAAAAGCGAATCATGTTATAAATTCGCGTTCATTTTAGTAACAATCCTCACGTTTATCGTCACGTTTAAAAGGGTGCTTTGTGTGAATTCACAGGTTTTTTAAACGGGATAATCGGTGGCGTAACCCAATGGGACAGCCAGTCCCAAAATTCTCAGGAGAAAAAAAATGGCAGCAGTAACCATGCGTGAAATGCTTGAAGCAGGCGTACATTTCGGACATCAAACCCGTTATTGGAACCCGAAAATGGCGAACTATTTGTTCGGCGCACGAAGTAAAATCCATATCATCAACTTGGATAAAACACTTCCTTTGTTCAATGACGCGATGAACTATTTAGGTCAAATGTCAGCAAACAAAGGCACCGTTTTATTTGTCGGTACAAAAAAAGCAGCGCGTAAAGTTGTAGCCGAACAAGCGGCATTATGCGGAATGCCTTACGTTAATCACCGTTGGTTAGGCGGTATGTTGACGAACTTTAAAACCATTAAAAAATCTATTTCACGTTTAAAAGAACTTGAAGCAATGAAAGCTGATGGTTCAATGCACCAACGTTTCGGCAAAAAAGAAGCGTTAGGCATGGAACGCGAATTAGAAAAATTAGAACGCAGCTTAGGCGGCATTAAAGACATGAAAGGCGTTCCAGACGTGATTTTTGTGTTGGACGTTGGCTACGAAAAAAATGCGATTGCGGAAGCGATTAAATTAGGCATTCCTGTTGTTGGCATTGTCGATTCTAACAATTCACCTGACAATATTGATTACATCATTCCTGGTAATGACGATTCAATTCGTGCCATTAAATTGTATTGTGAAAGTGCAGCAGCAGCTGTTACGGAAGCAAAAACAGCAGTTTTAGGTTTTTCAGCTAAATCTGATGACGAATTTGTCGAAGAAACAGCTACCGCAGCATAATGTTATTTTTAGTTAGTTTCCATGTGAAGCTAACAATTTAAGTCAAAGCAAGAACGCCTCCTTTTGGGGGCGTTTTTACAGTAAATATCAGCAATAGAGAGAATAAAATGAGTGTAGAAATTAACGCAGCAATGGTAAAAGAGTTACGCGAACGTACTGGTTCGGGCATGATGGAATGCAAACGCGCCTTAGTTGACGCGCAAGGTGACATGGAACTTGCCATTGAAAATATGCGTAAAGCAGGTTTAGCGAAAGCCGACAAAAAATCAAACACGATTGTGGCTGAAGGCATCATTGGCGTAAAAGTAAGCGATTGTGGCAAAAACGTCGCAATTGTTGATGTGAATTGCCAAACCGATTTTGTGGCAAAAGCTGAGGATTTCGTCGGTTTTGTGAATAGCGTTGCTCACGCTTTGTTGAATAACGACGGCATCGAAAACGAAGAACAATTGTTAGCAATGCCTTTAGAAGACGGCATCACCGTTGATGAAATTCGTCGTGGATTGATTTCAAAATTAGGCGAAAACATTGTGATTCGTCGTTTTGAAAAATACAAAACTGATGGCGGTACAGCGTGTTATTTGCACGGCACAAAAATCGGCGTAATCGTTGAATTAGCAGTGAATGACGCAGAATTAGGTAAAGACGTTGCCATGCACATTGCAGCATCTAAACCAACGTGTGTTTCTTCTGATGAAGTTTCACCAGAATTGATTGAAAAAGAAAAAGAAATTTTCTCTGCTCAAGCCGCTGAAAGTGGAAAACCTGCTGAAATTATCGCGAAAATGGTTGAAGGTCGTATCAGCAAATTCTTAGCTGAAGTGACTTTAAACGGTCAAGCATTCATCAAAGACGACAAAATCACTGTTGGAAAATTAGCAGAATCAAAAGGCAACAAAGTGATTCGTTTTAGTCGTTTTGAAGTCGGCGAAGGCATTGAGAAAAAAGAAGAAGATTTTGCAGCCGAAGTAATGGCTCAAGTCAACGCAATGAAATAATTGTGCTGTTTGTTTCAAGGTGAGTTTTTCACCTTGAAACAATTTGAACCTTTTAATTTTAATAACCTTTCATCAGAGGAATTGTGACGTGCTAATTTGCAAAAGAATTTTATTAAAGTTAAGCGGTGAAGCGTTAATGAGTTCGTCGGGTGGCGGCAGTATTGATGCAAAAATTGTCAGTCGTCTTGCCACTGAAATTAAAGAGCTGTGTGATTTGGGTGTTGAAGTTGGCTTAGTCATTGGTG
This sequence comes from uncultured Pseudomonadota bacterium, assembly GCA_903847275.1. Classification (GTDB taxonomy): domain Bacteria; phylum Pseudomonadota; class Gammaproteobacteria; order Methylococcales; family Methylomonadaceae; genus UBA10906. The sequence continues at coordinate 9,201 of CAINDC010000028.1, read as the reverse complement.
GTGGTAACATTTTTCGCGGTGCTGAAAGCGTTGGCGAAGGTTTAAACCGTGTAACAGGCGATCAAATGGGAATGCTTGCTACCGTTATCAATGCACTCGCAATGCAAGATGCGCTCGAGCATTTGGGGCAACCAGTTCGTGTCATGTCAGCCATTAAAATCAACCAAGTTTGTGAAGATTACATTCGCCGTCGTGCAGTTCGTCATTTAGAAAAAGGACGTGTCGTAATTTTCGCGGCTGGAACAGGAAATCCGTTTTTTACCACTGATTCTGCTGCAAGCCTTCGCGCTATTGAAATCAATGCCCAATTGATGATTAAAGCGACTAAAGTTCAAGGCGTTTATTCTGCCGATCCACACAAAGATACCAACGCAAAATTTTACGACCGACTTACCTACGACGAAGCCTTAGATCAACGATTAAACGTAATGGACACCACGGCGTTAGTATTATGTCGTGATAATAATATGCCAATGCGGGTTATGAACATTTTTGAGCAAGGCGCAGTAATGAAACTTATGACTGGGCAAAATATCGGCTCACTTATTGAACGAGAATAACAATGATGATTAGTGATATTCAACAAGATGCCGCAACCCGAATGGGCAAAAGCATCGATTCTTTAAAACAAGAATTTTCCAAAATTCGCACAGGTCGCGCTCATCCGAGTTTATTAGACCAAATTGTAGTGTCATATTACGGCACAGATTCCGCGCTTTCACAGATTGCCAATGTTGTTGTGGAAGATGCGCGAATGTTGAGCGTTACGCCGTGGGAAAAAGGCATGGTACAAGCGATTGAAAAAGCGATTATGAAATCGGATTTAGGTTTAAATCCAATGACAAATGGCATGACTATTCGGATTCCATTACCAGCTTTAACAGAAGAACGTCGTCGTGGTTTGGTAAAAATTGTGAAAACTGCGGCTGAAGATGGACGTGTAGCGGTTCGTAACATTCGCCGCGACGCGAATACATCGGTTAAAAATTTATTAAAAGATAAAGCCTGCTCTGAAGATGATGCAAAAAATGCAGAAGATAAAATTCAAAAATTAACGGATCAATACATTAAAGACATAGAAAAGCTTTTAGAAATAAAAGAAGCTGATTTGTTGTCGATGTAGTTTATGTCGGTTGAACGTTTGAATTTAGCTGCGCCGCGTCATATCGCTATCATTATGGATGGCAATGGACGTTGGGCGCAGCAACGTTTTTTACCGCGAGCGGTTGGACATCATGCTGGCGTAAAAGCGGTACGAAAAATTGTTGAGTTTTGTGCAGCTGATTCAACTTGTGAAGTGTTAAGTTTGTTTGCTTTTAGTAGTGAAAATTGGAATCGCCCAGAATCTGAAGTATCTATATTGATGGCGTTATTTTTGACAACCCTACAAAGTGAAATCGACAAATTACATAAAAATAATATCCGTTTGTGTTTTATTGGTGATCGAACGGCGTTTGATTCGGCATTGCAGCAAAAAATGAACGAAGGCGAACAAAAAACCAAAGACAATACTGCTTTAACGCTGGTCATCGCAGCAAATTACGGTGGTCGGTGGGACATGGCACAAGCATGTAAAGTAATTTCAGAACGTGTTGCAGCGGGTGAATTATCGTCACACGAGATTAACGAAACCGTTATTAACAAACATTTATCACTTTCTGATTTCCCCGAACCCGATTTATTTATTCGTACAGGAGGCGAACAGCGTGTCAGTAATTTCATGCTGTGGCAACTCGCCTATACAGAGCTTTATTTCACACCAATACTTTGGCCCGATTTTAATCAAATTGCTTTACAAGAAGCCATTACCAGTTTTCAAAGTCGCCAACGGCGTTTTGGATATACGGGCGATCAAATTACCGTGATTGCCAACCCTTAAATCTTTTTTCTCAAAAAATCTATGTTAAAACAACGCATTATCACCGCAACACTGCTCGCCACGTTGGTGGTTTTAGCGGTGTTTGAACTTCCCTCGACTTATTTTTCTCTTTTAATTGCTGTCGTTGTGCTAATTGGCGCAAACGAATGGTTAAATCTTATTAAAGTCACAGATATTAAAAAACGTGTTTTCTTTTTTGCGTCGCTGATTGGCGCAATGTTATTTATTCATTTATGGACATATTTGCTAGAAGCATTGTCGCCATTGATGGATTATTTGGCTGAAAGATTCAAATTTGTTTTAGAAGATATTCGCAAACAATCTGGGCTTTTAGAATGGCTGATGTTGCCCGCGATTTTATTTTGGATTATTGCAATGCTCTCTATTCGCAACTCACCCGAAGGCGTTTTAAAACTTGAATTGTCGCCATTTAAACAAGCTGTCATTGGTTGGTTTGTTTTACTTATGGGGTGGATGGCATTATCACGGTTACACGCTTTTTATGGTTCAGGAACAACTATTTACTTCTTAGCATTGATTTGGGTTGCTGATATTGCCGCCTATTTCACAGGGAAAAAATGGGGCAAAAATAAATTATCGCCTGATATTAGCCCAGGAAAAACAATCGAAGGAATGTATGGCGCATTAGGCGCGTCAGTTGTTTATTCATTAGTTGTTCTGATTACTGTCAGCGCAATGACGGGTAATGGGCTGAATGAAAAATTAGCAATTATGTCGATTGCTGATTTCGTATTGTTGTCTGTTTTGAGTGTTTTAATTTCAATTTACGGCGACCTCTTTTTTAGTGCCGTTAAACGTCGCGCTGGCGTAAAAGACAGCGGTTCTTTGTTGCCTGGACATGGCGGAATTTTAGATCGTATAGACAGTTTACTTGCTGCCGCGCCTTTATTTTATGCTGGCTTTACTTTAAAAGGCTTCGAGTTGGAGATGTTATTTCAATGAAAAAAGGAATTTGTATTCTTGGTGCGACAGGTTCGATTGGTGTCAGCACATTAGATGTAGTGGCGCGACATCCAGATTTATATAACGTTGTGGCGTTAACAGCGAACAAAAATATCGACGCGCTTTATGAACAATGTTTAGCGCATTCGCCTGAAGTCGTTGTGATTGTTGACGAGCAAAAAGCAGCAGAATTTAAAACGAAAATTGAACATTCATCGTTAGCGAATTTGCGAGTTCTGATTGGTGCAGAAGCCTTAGTTGAAGTTTCGACGTTACCGAATGTGGATTCCGTGATGGCGGCAATTGTAGGCGCAGCTGGGTTATTACCAACATTGGCAGCAGCTGAAGCAGGCAAAACTGTTTTGCTTGCCAACAAAGAAGCTCTTGTGATGTCGGGCGATATTTTCATGAATGCGGTCGAAAAATCGGGCGCACAATTGTTGCCAATCGATAGCGAACACAACGCCATTTTTCAATGTATGCCGTCAGCCTATCAAACGGGCGCGACAGCAAAAGGCGTGCGCCGAATTTTATTGACTGCATCGGGCGGGCCTTTTCGCACCATGCCGTTAGACGAATTGTCGCAAGTTACACCCGCGCAAGCTGTCGCGCATCCAAATTGGGATATGGGCAAAAAGATTTCGGTCGATTCTGCCACCATGATGAACAAAGGCTTGGAAATGATTGAAGCCTGTTTGTTATTCAATATGAAACCTGAACAAATCCAAGTCGTGATTCATCCGCAAAGTGTAATTCACTCGATGGTCGATTATGTTGACGGGACGGTGTTGGCGCAAATGGGTTGTCCTGATATGCGGATTCCGATTGCTCATGCATTGGCGTATCCCGAACGGTTTGAATCGGGCGCAATGCCGCTGGATATTTTTGCCGTCAAACACATGGATTTTGAACCTGCGGATTTAGCGCGTTTTCCGTGTTTGCGCTTGGCTTATGAGGCGATTCAAAAGGGCGGCACGATGCCAACCATTTTGAATGCCGCGAATGAAATTGCTGTTGAAGCGTTTTTAAATGATCAAATTCGTTTTACGGATATTCCTGTGGTGATTGAAAAAACGATGCACGCGATTCCAATGCAAATCGCCGATAGTTTAGAAACCATTTTAGCAACAGATAAACAAGCTCGCGTGGTTGCAAATCAAGCCATTCAAGGTTTGAAAAACTAATGAGTTTTTTACACACGTTATTTTATTTCATTGTTGCCATTGGTGTTTTAGTTGCAGTTCATGAATTTGGGCATTTTTGGGTCGCACGAAAATCAGGCGTAAAAGTTATTCGTTTTTCGATTGGTTTTGGCAAAGTGCTTTGGCGTTATCAACAAAATCCAAATTCTACAGAATACGTTTTATCGTTAATTCCACTCGGCGGTTACGTCAAAATGGTTGATGAACGCGAAGGCGAAGTCAAAGCGGAGGATTTAGCTTTTTCGTTTAATCGCCAACCGCTTTTAGCACGAACTGCTATTGTTGCCGCTGGACCAATTTTCAATTTGGCGTTAGCAGTCGCGTTATTTTGGAGTGTATTGGTTATTGGTGAAGTTGGGATTAAACCGATTATAGGTCAACCGTCAGTCCAATCTTTCGCTGAAAATGCAGGTTTTTCGGAAGGTGATGAAATTCTTTCTGTTAATGACGAACCTACGCCAACGTGGATGCACGCGATGTCTACGATTGTTTCAACCGCGTTGGAAGGCGATGCAGATATTGCCGTCAAAGTGAAAAGTCGTGACGACGCGCAAACCATTAAAATGTTACACGTTGACACGACTGAAACGCAAAATCCTGACGCACTTTATGCAAAGTTGGGTTTCAAATTATTTTCGCCCACATTGCAGCCCATTATTGGCAAAATTTCTGATAATGGCGCGGCAAAATTGGCAGGTTTGAAACAAGGCGATTTAATTCTTCGCGCCAATGAAATCGCCGTGAAAGAATGGCAACAATGGGTGGATATTGTCAAAGCGAATCCAAATCAAGCGTTACAAATCTTGATTGAGCGCGATGGTGTACAAAGCACTTTGACGATTACGCCAAATGCGGACGGTAAAATTGGTGCGGCGGTGCAAATTCCTGAAAATCTATTGAAATCATTTCAAGTGAATTATTCACTTTCACCACTTGCTGCGATTCCTGCTGCATTCTCGACGACTTACCATTATTCAACATCTACGCTAAAAATGATCGGGCAAATGTTTGTTGGTAAAGCATCGCTCGAAAATTTGAGTGGTCCGATTAGCATTGCACAATATGCGGGGCAATCTGCTGACATGGGACTGGTGCATTTTTTAAAATTTATGGGATTGATTAGCGTCAGTTTGGGCGTATTGAATTTATTGCCTATTCCTGTTTTAGACGGTGGACATTTATTTTTCTTTGCGCTCGAGGGCTTGAAAGGTTCGCCTGTGTCGGAAAAAATTCAGCTCTTTTTTCAAAAAATTGGTATCGTGCTATTAGGCTTAATGATGTCGATAGCGATGTTTATGGATGTTGAGCGACTGTTTCAATAACAAACGAGATTTTAAAAATGAAAAAATTACTTTTAAGCGCAACATTTGCGTTACTCGCTGCAAATGTTCAAGCAGACGAAAAAACCATTCGTGAACAACTCACAAAGTCGATGCCGACGATGCAACTCGACACTGTCAAACCGTCGCCAATAAAAGGCGTTTTTGAGGTCACAATTGGCGGCAGCATGGTTTATGTGTCGGATGACGGTAAATACTTATTGCAAGGGCGATTGATTGACGTGCAAACCAAAACTGATTTGACTGAAGAAAAATTAGGCGGGGCGCGGAAGTTGGCGTTGGAAAAATTAGGCACAGATAAGATGATTATTTTCAAACCTAAAATTCACACTTACACCGTGTCGATTTTCACCGATATTGATTGTGGCTATTGCCGCAAATTACATTCGGAATTGGATTCGTATTTAGCCGAAGGGATTCAAATTCAATACTTGTTTTATCCACGCGCCGGCAAAGGTTCTGAATCTTACAACAAAGCGGTTTCGGTTTGGTGTGCGAAAGATAGAAACGCTGCGTTGACTGCCGCTAAAAAAGATCAAAAAATTGAAGCCAAAACCTGTGAAAATCCGATTGATGAACACATGGCGATTGCCGCTGATTTTGATGTCAAAGGCACGCCGATGATTGTTACCGATAAAGGCACGATTTACCCTGGTTATTTGCCTGCAAAACAATTGCTCGAAGTCTTAAAAGATGAAAACAAAAAGTAACCGTTGTCACTTGCTTGAAAACTCAACCCGTTAAAATGCCGTTTTATTCATAAATCCAAAGAGGGCGTGTCATGTACGAACATTTAGAAACTGCCAAAAATACTGAAAATTTAAAACGTGTCGTGATTGACCCTGTTTCGCGGGTGGAAGGTCACGGCAAAGTCACGTTGTTGCTCGACGAAAACAACAAAGTTCAGCAAGCACGGTTGCATATCGTTGAATTTCGCGGCTTTGAGAAATTTATTCAAGGTCGTCCGTATTGGGAATTGCCCGTTTTGGTGCAGCGTTTATGCGGCATTTGTCCCGTCAGCCATCATCTTGCGGCAGCAAAAGCGATTGACCAGCTCGTTGGCGTTGACCCTGAAAATCTGCCAATTTCAGCGACAAAACTCAGAAAATTGCTGCATTTCGGGCAGGTTCTGCAATCGCACGCGCTGCATTTTTTCCATTTATCCAGCCCCGATTTATTATTTGGTTTTGAAAGCGAAATCCAAAAACGGTCAATTGTCGCGGTGTTAAACGATTTCCCCGATATTGGGCTACAAGGCGTGAAATTGCGTAAATACGGACAAGAAGTGATTCGCATGGTTTCGGGCAAACGGATTCATGGCACGGGCGCAATTGCGGGCGGCATGAATAAACCATTAAGCAAAGAAGAGCGCGATTATTTATTGACCGACATTAACCAAATTATTGAATGGGCGGCGGCTTCGGTGAAATTGGTCAAAACCGTGCATTGTTCAAACTTGCCGTATTACGACGATTTCGGCACGATTCGCAGCAATTATTTGGGCATGGTTCAACCTGATGGCGCGTTGGAACTGTATCACGGTGGTTTGCGTGTTAAAAATGCCGAAGGTAAAACGCTGTTTGACCATCTCGATTACTGCAAATACAACGATTACATTCACGAAGAAGTACGCTCGTGGACGTACATGAAATTCCCGTATTTAACCGAATTAGGCAAAGAAGACGGCTGGTATCGTGTTGGCCCGCTGGCTCGCGTGAACAATTGCGATTACATCAATACGCCAATTGCTGAAAAAGAACGTGTCGAATTTAAAGCGCACGGTGGCGCGGAACAAATGGTTCACAGCACGTTGGCATTTCATTGGGCGCGATTGATTGAGCTTTTGCATTGTGCCGAAAGTATCAAAGAATTGTTAAATGACCCCGACGTTTTGAAACACGAAGAACCTGCAAAAGGCGAACGTCGTTTTGAAGGCGTTGGCGTAATTGAAGCGACACGCGGCACGTTATTCCATCATTATCAAGTCGATGAAAACGACATTGTGACCAAAGCAAATTTAATCGTTTCGACCACCAGCAACAACATGGGCATGAATGAATCTGTGCGCCAAGTGGCAGCAGAATATCTGTCTGGTCAAGAATTGACAGAACCACTTTTGAATAATTTAGAAGTTGCGATTCGTGCTTATGATCCGTGTTTATCTTGTGCAACGCACGCCGTTGGAAAAATGCCGTTACAACTCGAATTGGTCAATTCAAAAGGCGAATTGATTGATAAATTGGTCAAACACGACACGGGCGAAATTGAACGTGTCTACTAAACCGATTTTAGTTTTTGGTTATGGCAATCTAAGTCGGGGCGATGACGCGCTTGGTGTGTTGATGTTAGAACACATTGAAGCGCGTTTTTCGCTTGAAAAAATTGATTTGCTGACCGATTTTCAGCTTCAAATTGAACACGCACTCGATTTAGAAAATCGTGAACTCGTTGTTTTTGTCGATGCGTCGGTGAAAAGTGAAACCGTATTTGAATTTACTCGCTTGCAACCGATTCGAGATTTAAGTCACACCACGCACGCCATGAGTCCCGCCGCGATTTTGGATACTTATCAAACGATTAAAAACGAAACACCGCCGCCTTGTTTTTTGTTGGCGATTGGCGCAGACAGTTTTGAACTCGGCGAAGATTTGGGCGAAAAAGCAAAACAAAATTTAGCCAAAGCGACTGAATTTATGGAAACGCTTTTGAATAATCCAACATTCGATTTTTGGCAATCTCAAATCACAAAATAACAATAATTTTTTAACCACCACCAAGAGGAAGTTTCATGATTCATTTAGTAGAAGGCGATATTTTATTAAGCAAAGCGCACGCAATCGCGCAAGGCGTTGGTATCAATGACCCAATGGATAAAGGTTTAGCGTTGTCATTGCACAACTCATATCCAGCAATGCACAAAGATTTTCACCATTGGTGTCATCAACACAGTCCAGAAGCTGGTGAAGCGTGGGCTTGGGTAAATGCCGAAGGAAAATTTGTGGTGAATTTAATCACCCAAGAAAAAGCCGATGCTCACGACCATCGTCATGGTGTAGCTACTTTAAGTCATGTTCAACATTCGTTGAAAGCCTTGGCAAAAATCGCTGTTGCAGAAAAATTTACTTCGCTTGCTTTGCCACGTTTGGCAACAGGTGTGGGTGGTTTGGAGTGGGCGGACGTGTTGCCGTTGATTGAGAAAAAATTAGGCGATTTAAACATTCCTGTCTACGTCTATGAAACTTATCACGCTGATAAAGCAGCAGTTGAAGCGTAATTTTACTGGAGAAAACAATGTCTGAACTTATCGTAATTGAACACAATCCAAGCGAAGAACGCCTTAAAGAATTAGGTGTTTCGAGCTGGGAAATTTGGGAAAAAGAAGTATCGAAATTCAACATCGATTTCGACGAAACCGAAAAAGCCTATCTTTTGGAAGGCGAAATTTTAGTCACCCCAAAAGGCGGAGAGCCTGTTCGCATCATCGCAGGTGATTTAGTGTTTTTCCTCGAAGGTTTAGAAAGCGACTGGGAAGTCGTGAAACCGTTGAAAAAACATTACAGCTACGATTAAACGGCTCTTAGCAAATAACAAAAAGCCCCGATTTGCACCAAAGCAAATCGGGGCTTTTTTAATCAACTCTTTAGAAAAAATCTGGTTCTGTTCCAAGTATCATAAAAGGATAGTCCCTACAAACCAATGCAGGTAAGCTAATTTTATGCAAAATTGGTAATTGATGATTTTAAAGTTACTTGATTTTCAACAACTTTTCAAAATCGAGATGGCGTTTATTTTAACGTATCTTATTGATTTTACTACC
>CAINDC010000027.1 GCA_903847275.1 uncultured Pseudomonadota bacterium | reverse complement strand
TCAAATTTCGGTGCGCGTCTATTCTTTCGGATTCGCAGCTACCTCTCGTCGGCTAAAAAACAAGGTCACAATATGCTCGAGGCGTTAACTTCGTCTTTTCGTGGATGCCCTTTGATTTTGGTGGGGGGCTGAGTAGTTACCATCAAACTACATTAAATGGAATCAGCACCCAATAAACGCCATCTCGATTTTGAAAAGTTGTTGAAAATCAAGTAACTTTAAAATCATCAATTACCAATTTTGCATAAAATTAGCTTACCTGCATTGGTTTGTAGGGACTATCTAAAAATACGAAATTGTTTTTAATAATCCCACTATTGAAAGCAAAAAAAATGCAATAATTGTTTTTTTACCTTGCAAAATAATGATATAAATTTAAACTGAATTACAAAATATTTTGTGTTTATTATAGCGACTCTTTCAAATATGGACTTACGGACACAACATCACATGAAAAATATACTAGTAATTGACGATGAAAATATAACCCGCTCTTTAATTCATATTTGTTTAACTGATGAAGGTTATTCGGTTAAAGTGGCTGAAAGTGGAAAACAAGGATTGGAGCTTTTTAAAGAGGAAAAATTTGATTTAGTGATTACCGATATTTTAATGCCCGATAAAACAGGCGTAGAGCTTATTCCAGAATTATTAGATGTTTATACGGTTCCTATAATTGCCATTTCAGGTGGACGAAGGAAAACATTTAACAGTGACCATATCTTAGAATCTGCTCAAGCTAGTGGTGCAACAATCACTCTAAAAAAGCCTATTTCAAACAATATATTGTGCAAAACTGTTAAAAAATTATTAGATTAATGTGTGGAAATATCATGGAAAACGTCATAATTAAAAATGGTTTTGGCTTTAAGTTAAGTGACGATAAACAAAAATTATTTGCCTTTACCGTTCCTACTGCAAACAAGATTGAACTTTCATCATCATCGTTGAAGCAAGATCTTATAGATGAAAACTGTACTTTATATATTGATGATTTTTTACTTTCTGAATTTATTTCTCGTTTTCAAGCCAAAAAGAAAGGCGAACAATTAGAGGCTGAAATTGGATATGTGAAAGATGCAACGTGTGAAATACTTATTCACAGCGATAAGATGAAAGCCTCATTATGGTTAGTACCAAGTTTTGGAGGTGAAAAAATTACATTACAAGACATTAAATACGCTCTAACAAAACATGGCGTTACATTTGGTATTGTTTCAGATGACGTACTTACTGAACTCGTTAATCGAGAAGAAGTTAGTAATGTAACTATTGCTAAAGGCATCCCTCCAATAAATGGTGTTGATTCACAATTTATTAGCTTACTTCCCGAAAAAACAGAAAAAGCCCCCGTTATTAGTGATGATGAGAATGCCATTGTCGATTATCGTGAATTAGGTGATATTTTTTTCGTAAGAGATGGTGATTTATTAGCTGAAAAAATTGCAGCGACGAAAGGAACTAGTGGCACAAATGTTTTAGGTGAATTTCTTACTCAAAAAGAAGGTGTGGAAAAACCGTTATCGAGTGACGATAGCACACGTTTAAATCCAGAAAATACGAATCAACTTTTATCTGCGATTACAGGGCAACCTGTGATTACTGAAAATAGCGTCCACGTTAATGCTGTTCTTAGTCTTAATAGCATTGATTTATCAACAGGTAATGTTCGTTATGGTGGCTCAATTGAAGTAGAGCATAACGTTGAAAATGGAATGACCGTTTTTTCATCAAAAGATATTGTAATTAATGGCGACATTATCAATTCTAAAATCGAATGTTTGGGTGATCTTTTGGTAAAAGGCAGCGTACTTGGAACGAGTCAATTAATTGTGAATGGGAAAGTTCAAATTAAAAAAGGGGTGCAAGGATACAAAGAAAAAATAGAAAACGCAGAAAGCGTATCGTTAGAATCGCTTACACCTCGTATTTTTGCAGCAAATTTTATCATTTTAGGTTTTGCTGAAAATTTTGAAGTAGAATCGGACAATAACATTGTTATTGAACAACATGCTCTAAATTGTAAGCTCATGGCAGAAAACATTGAAGTTGGTGCGAAAAGCAAGAAAGCGTCAATCGCAGGAGGTGTAGCATGGGCAACAAACGTTGTTAAAGTCCCCGTTGTAGGAAATTCAGCATCACTACCAACAAAAATATGCGTGGGACTCAATCCTCAAATTCAAACTGCTATTGAAGAAACAGAGGAGCTATTAGAGCAAAATAAGAAAAAACAAAAAAATGTTCAAAATACATTGGCGTACTTGAATCAAAATTACACACCTGAAAATGAAAGTAATAAAATGAAACTTAACTTCATTTTAAAAGAATTGGAATCTCAAGCTAATATCCACGATTTAGAATTGATAGACTATAAATCGCAAATGAAGTTTATTGAAAATCCGAAAATAATTATCGGACAGAGAGTTAATATAGGCACGACCATTCAAATTCGTAAAGCTTTTTTGAATATAGGAAAAGTTATCGCAAAATCGACGTTCATTTCAGATAAAGGCGAGGTTCAGCTAATCAAACCAAAAATGTAGGAAAAGTATTTATCGCAAGTCCCAATATAAATCTTGGTTTACACAAAATTACGATATTTTGTGTTGAATAATCAAATGAATCGAGTTTTTTGCAATCGCAACTGCTTTTTTGAGTGTCGCAATTGCTTCATCGGTGTTTTTATTTTCATCCGCGATTTCTTCTAAATCTTCTGCTGTATCGCCAACATCAAATAAGCCCAATGCCCTTGAAGCTCCTTTTATTTTGTGTGCAAAGTCTGCCATATCGTCAAAATCAAGCGTTTCAATTTTTTCTACATCGGGTTCAAAATCATTTAAAAACTGCAGTAAATAAGTTTGATAAACCTGCATTTCTTTCCAATTTTCCAATGCGGCATCTACATCAACGCCTTCAAATTCTAGTGGCAATTTATTATTTGCCACCGTAGTACACTCAATAAAATGACTGCCTAAAATTTTGCGAATCAAATTTACAGCAACATCAACATTAAAAGGCTTCATAATAAAACCTTGAATCCCTGCATGTTGCACTTGATCCATTTGAGCTTTTAAAACACCTGCACTCAACGCAACAATGGGTATATTTACTAATGCTGGAATTTTTCGGATTTCACAAGTAGCTTCACACCCATTCATTACGGGCATTTGAATATCCATCAAAATAATATCAACGCCTGTTTCATTTTCTTTCAACCATTCAAGTGCTTCTAATCCGTTTTGGGCAGTGATAACAACTGCTCCTTCACCTGAAAAAATACGTTTAGCGACTTCAAGATTGATGTCGTTATCATCAACAATGAGTAGCCTAAAACCTAAAAGCCTTGCTGATGTATCAAGTGGCGGTGCATCAATATATGAATTTCTTTTTACAAGAATTTCCCTGATTGATAATGCAGTTATAGGTTTATTTAAAATAATAAAATCGAATGATGAATCAATATTTTTTTTGGCAAACTCTGTCATTTGAACACGAATAATAGAGTTTTTATTTAGGGTCAATAATTCGTCAAACGCATTTTTATCTCGATTTAATACAGCCCAATCTATCAAAATCACATCGGGTAAATTAACTGTAGCTACTTTTGCTTCGTCATAATTCGTTGCTAATTCCCAATGCCAACCGAGTGAATCTACAATCGTACAAAGTGCATCTTGTTCAATTTTGTTGTCATTTATAATTAAAATAGTTGTAACGTTTTCATTTGTTTCAGTTTCAGTTTCAGTTTCAGTTTCACTAATAATTTTTTGATATTCAAAATCAAGTGTAAAAGCAAAGGTACTCCCCTTCTCTACTTCACTTTTAAGAGAAATTTCGCCGCCCATCAACGCCACTAATTTTCGCGAAATGGCTAATCCCAAGCCAGTTCCGCCATAAGTTCTGGTAATAGATGCGTCGGCTTGAGCAAAAGAGCTAAAAACTGATTCTTGTGCGGCTGGTGAAATCCCAATGCCTGTATCTTGTACAGAGAACTTCAATAAAATATGTTTTTCTGTTTTCTCCATACATTCAATCGCTACACAAACATAACCTTTTTCTGTGAATTTAATGGCGTTACTTGTTAAATTTACCAAGACTTGTTGCAATCTTAATGAATCCCCCGTTAGCATGACAGACGCTAAATTTGATGGGGGTTGAATTATTAAGTTTACCTCTTTATTTGACGCACTAAACGTCATGATGGTCGCCAAATTATCCAAAATGATATTGAGATCAAACTCAGAATCTTCCAATTCTAATTTGTCAGATTCTATTTTTGATATGTCGAGAACGTCATTGATAATCCCAAGTAATAATTCACCAGACTTTAGAATTTTATTCACCAACATTTTTTCATCGGTAGGTAGATTTTTTTTGCTCAAAACAAACGCTAATCCTAATACGGCGTTAATCGGCGTGCGAATTTCGTGGCTCATATTGGCTAAAAATTCAGATTTAGATTTTGCTAATTGCTCGGCATTTTTTTGAGCTTGAAACGTAAGCATTTCTAATTTTTTTTGTTCTGTAACATCGTGCATAATGTTCGATAACGTAAGAGCATCGCCGTTCCCATCACGGTGAACCATTAGAATTTGAGAAACGGGAATTTCATAGCCATCTGCGTGTAACAACGCCGAATCGCCCTGCCAAAAACCATGTGTTAACGCATAAGGAATCGATATTTCTTGTGTTTGTTTCAACACCCATTCAGGATGAAAATTAGAAATGTTCATATTAGTGATAACACGGTCATTAGATAATCCAATCATCTTTTTTGCTGCATAATTGCAATATCTTACATTCCCATCTAAATCATTCATGCTAATAAAATCAACCGATTCTTCAACAATTCGTAAAAGTTGTTCGTTTCTGTTTTCAATGGTTTTTCGTTCATGAATGTCTGTGTGCGTACCAATCATGCGTAATGCTTTTCCGCTACTATCATGTGATACCACTACGCCACGATCTTGAATCCAAAGATAACTACCGTTTTTAGTACGCATTCGATATTCGTTCGTATAAGAATCTGTTTCATTCATCAACGTTTTTTGCATTCGTTGTCTTACCTGTTCTATATCTTCAATATGAATACGATTTGACCATTCAAAAAATGCTGTGCTGATTTCTGAATCAGAAAATCCAAGCATTTCTTTCCAGCGCTTGCTAAATAAAACGGTGTTATTTACCAAATCCCAATCCCAAAGACCATCACCAGAACCTTCAAGCGCAAATTTCCAACGCAATTCACTTTCTTTTAATGCTTTATTAAATTTTTTGATTTCAGAAATATCGTAAATTGTGACAAGCTGCGTTTCAGTCACATTGTCTTTTAATGGCGTAGCTTCCATCAGAATCCATTTTGATTCGCCATTTTTGTCGATGACATAAACTTCCATTGGCTCAAAAGATATGTTTGGATCGCGTGAAGATTTATCAACTCTAATCATCCATTCGGTTGCAATTTTTTCTCGATATTCGGGGTCTAAAAATGCTTTATTCCACCAGTCATTCATTGTGGGTAGGTCATCACCAAATTTTTTTGAAAATGCTGGGTTAACATAGTCAATAAACCCCGTATTGTTGTCATACAAAATATAAGATGTTGATGACGTATCAATCACTGTACGAAATAGATATTCACTTTCTTGTAAATCTTTAATGTATTTTTTTCTATTACTCATGTCATGAAAAATATTTGAAATACCAATGATGTCACCTTGGCTATCAATAATCGGAGATAATGTCATTGATAAATCAATGATTAATCCATTTTTCTTTTGTAAGGTGGTTTCTAAGTTATAAACGGCTTTTCCTAAAAACATATCTTGAATTATCTCAAGTCCGTTTTCAAAAAATAAAGCCAACACATTTTTGCCAATCATTTCTTTATCGGTGTAACCTGAAATCCTTTCAGCACCGCTATTCCAACTCGTGACAATTCCTTTTGGTGTCATTCCAATGATTGCTTCAGAAGAATTTTTAACAATGGATTGAAAAATATAATTTTGTTTTTCTAATGCTTTCTTTTGTGAAATATCCAGAATATAGCCAACAAATAATAATTCATTGTTTTGATTGAACTGATCAACTCGTAATTCAATTTCAAATATTTCACCATTTTTACGCAGTCCTAACGCCTCTCTAACCATACCAATCACTTTTTTGTTTTTTGTTAAAAAGTATTGCTTCATGTAATCATCATGCTCATCACTAAAAGACTTTGGCATTAACGTGTTAATTTTTTTATTCAAAATCTCCTCTGGCGAATATCCGAAAAGAATTTGTGCGCCGTGATTGAATTCTTTAATTACACCATTCTTATCAACCGTAATGACAGCAAATGACGGTGTATTAAAAATGGCTTCGTAATGTATAGACGATGATTCCAATTTTTTAGCTTTTGCTAATAAAAGTTGATTATGAATACGTGCAAGCAAAACATTCGATTTAATTGGTGCAGATATAAAATCTGCAGCACCTAAATTAAAGACGTATTCTTCTAAGTCTGAATCAATGTAAGATGAAAAAATGATGATAGGAATAGTGGTAGAAAAATTTTCATCAAAAATTTTATAACATTCCTTTTTTGCGACATTGGCATCTAATAAAATTAGGCTAATCTCTAAAAGAGCAAAACTATCGGGGCAAGAATGCGTGATTTTTATTTCATAGTGTGGCTTTAAAAATAAAATTAACGATTCTTCTATCGGGGAATTGCTACTAATAATCAGAATTTTTTGTGGTGATGGCATTGAATTGAACAAATTCATTTTTAAAATTCCCTGATTAAAAACATGGCTCTATTTGGGCTTTAAGGTTTTCAATTTTTATATTGAAAAATCAATGTGTTATGTATTTTAATACTTGCTATATTTTTAGATAGTCCCTACAAACCAGTGCAGGTAATAAAATTAATAGGATACGTTAAAATAAACGCCATCTCGATTTTGAAAAGTTGTTGAAAATCAAGTAACTTTAAAATCATCAATTACCAATTTTGCATAAAATTAGCTTACCTGCATTGGTTTGTAGGGACTATCCAAATTCCGATAGTCCCCACAAACCAATGCAGGTGATATTTTTCAATGGGTTAGCGGTATCGGAGCAACGAATAAAAAACGCCACGTCAACGTTTGGTTAGTTAAACCAAGAGCCATCCCAGGTGTTCGATGTTTCCATTTTCGCGTAAATAGTTTCTTTTTAGTCGCATCATCTAACGCAATTCTGG
>CAINDC010000026.1 GCA_903847275.1 uncultured Pseudomonadota bacterium | reverse complement strand
TTCGGTGCGCGTCTATTCTTTCGGATTCGCAGCTACCTCTCGTCGGCTAAAAAACAAGGTCACAATATGCTCGAGGCGTTAACTTCGTCTTTTCGTGGATGCCCTTTGATTTTGGTGGGGGGCTGAGTAGTTACAAAAAAAATGGATTTGATAAAACTGTGCAGCCAATTTCTGGGTCATTTTGTTTTTTTGAAGCTAATGAACCGATTGCATATTTCAAATCGTCTAAAGAATTTACACCATTTTTTAATCCGAAAACTTCCCACGCAAGACTAAGCGGTAAAGTGCTATAAGCTACGAAAAAACCACCTCCGCCAATGTGATTATGTGGGCGTTTCAGTTTGAAAAGAAAAGGCATTCCAGTTGGAGCATTTTTAAAAAGTGGCGTTGCGCTTGGTTGCCAAAAATTAACTTCATCTAAATTCTGACTAGAAAGGAAATCAAACCATTTATTGTCTGTAACGCCTAGCCAAAATTTCATAATTTATTCGTCTATTTTTGATACTTGGGATTAAGTTTATAAACGGTTGTTGTTCCGTCTTTTGCTTTTAAAATTATTTCTTTATCTACTAATTGTTTAATAGATTTGCTTATATCTGGTTGGTGCATTTCTAGCCTTTCCATTATTGGCTTTTGTTTTATACGAGCATAATTTTCAAACTCCAGTTCAGATAAAAGAATCATTAAAACTCTAAGTGTTTGTCCTGTTAATTCTTTATCTTCGGCAATAATTCCGAGTTGATGTTCCATAATTTCAATTTTTGCAGATTATAGGATATAGACTATATTTTTAGCAATAACAATTTTGAAAAACTGTTTTTTTGCTGGAGAGAATGAAGGTTGAAATCAACGGCACGTCAACATGAGAAAAGGCAGGATTTGGACTTTTTACGGTTCGCGCCCAAAGCCACGCAATGACGGTTGCTTTACCGCCACCGTATTCAGTAGGCAAATCGACTTGCGGATATAAATGCCCAATGCGTTTGAAGGCTTCTTCGCGCATCCAATACCCATAACGACGCACATCTTCGGCTAAACCTTTTGCACCTGACCAATCTTCGTGGGTGTTGATTTGTTTTTGATTGTCTGGAATTGCACCGACAGGCGCACGACCTGCAAATTTAGGTGGAATTTCAATCATGGCTTTGTTAATCAAAACCGTGACAGGATTTAAGTCGGACGCATAACTTTCTAACCCTAAACGCTGTGCTTCAAGTGGCAATGCGCCACCCCCAGCAAAGGGATCATGAAACGCAGGTAACTTTTCACGATTGAATAATTCTGCGGCTTGCGGATAATTTTTGTTGAGTTCGCAGGTTTCACGCCAGCTTTTCCAAATTTCAGCACGAGCTTGTTCTAACACTTCTTCGTTGTTGGTGTTTTCCCATAAAACCAATTTTCGGATAATTTCAAACAGACGTTCACGTTCAATTTGTGCGTCGTGTTTGTTCATGCCTCTTTTTAAACTCGGTTCAAAACCTGGATCGTTGACCATTTGCGCGAAAATAACCGCTCTTGCTGCTACCAAAGGACGACGCGCCCACCAAAGATGCAAAGTTGATGGATGACCATGACGGATAGATTTTTCGCGTGCTGCCGCGATGTTGATGTCATCTAAAGGCAAGGCAACTTCGATGAGTTTTTTAGGGAGTTTGATAGCAACCACAGTTAATCCTTAACAATTCATAAATGTTAGATTGTGTTATACCAATCCACGAATTTTTCTAAATCACCTAGCACTTCAAATTTCCAATAATTGACAGGATTACCACGTTTCAATTTTTTGCAATTTTTATCGTTTAAGTTTGAACTACGAGGTGCGTCTTTTGCGTAATTTTTTTTAAGAAATCCTTGTAATTCAGTAGGCACTCGATCAAAAACTGCTTCAGTCCAAAGGTAAATGTCCTGACGACAACGCTCTAAAACTAAAGCGTGCTTAGTTTTTGTTTCAAAAGCAGCTACATAAAGTACATTTTCAGAAGTACGGTTGAATTCCCCAGCTAATAGAGATTCTGCTTTTAGTGCTATTTCTGAAGGTTCTTTTTCTGACATGTTATTCCTTAATGAAATTCATCTAATGAAGGCTTTTCTTCTTTTATTTTTTGCAAATACTCTACTAATTCATGCACCAGTGTAGATGGATTATCACAGCCATTACGTTTTGATTCATTCAGTGCGTTTTGTGCATGTTTTTTTGCGTCTTCGAGTTTATTTTTTAGTGAATTAAAAACGCCTTTTTTTGCTTTTACATAGTTAGGTAATTCTTTTTTAAGTTCGCTTAAAACGTTATCTGCTGGGCTTTTATTACCAGTTGGCATATAGGGAGCAGCTGTATATTTGAAATGGAGCAATAGCCAGTATTCAAAACACGGCACTGACGTAATAGCAATAAATGTTTTTGCTGGCTTTTCTTTTTTGATCTTAGCTAATGCTTTTTGATAATTAGAATGTGTGTCACGATCAAATACAAAATAGACTTTATCAAAAGCCCCGCTGAGAGAATTCGCCTCGTTTTCGTAAAGTTTTAAGCCGTGACTAACCACACTCATAGGGTCTGAATTGCAATCCCCACTAACTTTAACGTTAGCAGTATGTATTTCGTAATGATCTATAAGCTCTTTAAAATAAAGTGGTTCAGTTTTTGAACCTTCGCAAACTATAAGCACTTTTTCGTATTCCTGACGATTAGCACTTTCACGTTGTAAAGCCTTGGTAGCTTTAATTTTCCGTTTGTTAAAGAAGTTATCACTACTCATTTTTATCCTCACTGAATAAAAAATCTATTTCACGGAAATAGGGCAATGCTTCATAACGTCCAGCTAAGTAATTCGCTTCTAAATTTTCTCTACCTTTTCTGGGACTGAAATCAGTTAATGGATAAATTTTTGTAGATTGATCTGCATTCTTTTTACAAAACCAAACTTGATCACGTCTGAAAACCTCTTGATTTAGGATAGATGTTTCATGTGTTGTAAAAATGAGTTGAGCATTTTTTGGATTTGTTTCATTGCTATGAAATAGCGACACTAAAAATTTAACCATACTAGGGTGCAAATTATCGTGAAGTTCATCAATAACCAAAATAAATCCGTTTTTTAGACAATCTAACCAAGGACCAGCAAATGCAAAGAATTTCTGAGTTCCATCTGATTCATCATCAAAATCAAACGAAACACTTTTTCCTTGTTTTGATTGGTGTAAAGTTTTTATGTTGAAAATCTCTTGGTCTTTAAGATCATTCAGTAATTCACTTTTCATCCCGTCGGGCATATCGTCAGGCAA
This sequence comes from uncultured Pseudomonadota bacterium, assembly GCA_903847275.1. GTDB lineage: Bacteria > Pseudomonadota > Gammaproteobacteria > Methylococcales > Methylomonadaceae > UBA10906. The sequence continues at coordinate 3,353 of CAINDC010000026.1, read as the reverse complement.
ATGCTTGGCAGTTAATTTTTCTGATTCGATTATTAAATCATGAATGTCAAAGTCAGCTGCCTTTAAGAATTTCAAAATCTTTTTACGTTCGTTGTTATCACCCTTACATAATGAAGCAGTATAAGACGATGACCATCCAGACACATTGGTAAGGCGAAGTGTATTTAAAAACCAATCATATACTGGCTGTAATTGTTGGCTATTAAGTTGTACAGCTGTAGAAAGGAAAAGTGCATTTTGTCTAGTAGCATCTTGCCAAAGTTGTTTTTGTCCAGTTAAAGAATTTCCTGTATCCCAATCATAATCATTTTTCTTTTCATTCCATTCTCTAACGAACCATTTTCGTGGTCTGCCTTTTGGATAAGTTAAAAGCCATTCTTGAATAATTTTTTCATTGGTACACGAAAAACCATATTGATAACGAACTGAATCAGCAATGAAAATTACTTCAAACTCAGTTGGTGCGTGTTCGGTTTCTTCATCTAAAAGAAATGGTACTACTGGTAAATCATCACCTCTTTGACCTTTGGATGCGGATTTCACAACTATGGATTTCATGGTTGTGATTGCATTGAGAAAATTAGATTTACCCGCTGAATTGGCTCCATAAATAACAGCAGTGCGAAGCAACTTATTTACGCCTAAGGTATCTGGTTGAAATGTATTGCAAGCAATCATTTCATCTCCTACGCCCATAGTCATGTTAATGGCTTGTTCGTCACGGATCGAACGCCAATTTTTCACTGAAAACTGAATTAACATGATAATTACACCTAGAATAAAATTTACTTTCTGACAATTATAGTCAAATTTAAGTTCAAATTATAGTTAATTACAGATTCTTAGAGTTTGTAATCAACTCATTTAAATCAAGATTGATGCTTGTAACTGCCCAATCTGGTTCTTGACTAAAAGATTTTCTGACGTAATAAGGACCTTCGCAAGCCTCGCCATCAACAATGACAACAGCCAAAATAAACTTATCTTGCTGGTTCAGTGCGTAGATAATTTCATTGCGTGTAACGGTAATGGTTGATTGTCCTTTAGCACGACCTTTAACTTCAATATGACGTGACATTGGCAGTTTTGCATCAATGGCTTTTGGTTGACTTGTTATGTCCCATCCACATTTTTGCGCTGATACATCAGTTACATCGTGACCTAAAGCCAGTTCTGCATCGATAACTGCTTGCATTGCAACACGTTCAATTCGCGCTCTCGCTACGGCATCCGCAGACCAATTAGATTGACCTTTACGTTGAGAAATTAAGCCTGCTGGAATGATTAACGCGCCACCTAAAATAACGGGTGTTGCAGAAATAACGTGACGCATCGCTTCTAATTCTTTTTGACGAGATTCTAACCGTGACGTTAAGTCGTCAATGGTGTTCAACATTGAGTTTGATTTGTTTGCCAGCGGCTTCATCTTCTTGCGCTTTGATATAACGATCTGACCAAAAGTTAATTTCTTTCACTAAGCGTTCATGAACAGCGGTTAAGGTTTTATCAACGGTTTTTTCACGTTTGGCGCGGATTTCTTCAAAATGTTCAGGAACCAATTTTTCAGACGCATAAGCTAACGCGAGTTGTTCAAGGTTTTGTGTGATCCAAGGTGCTTTTAAGATGTCATCAATTAACCCAACGTCTTCATCGCAGATTGTCTGTAAATCAAGGTGAGGTGCGTAACCTGCGTGAGTGGAATTGCCTTGTTCATCAATTTCAACGAATTGCATTCGTCTTGATACGACATGATTAAAGTTTTCACCATCTTTCACGCAGTGGTCAACAATAAACAAAAGTTTTGGTGTGATGCCTGTGTCAGAGTGATCAACTAATGCAGCACCTTGTTTTAGCTTGTTTCGATGTTGTTCTAAAACTAAGTCAGTAACAGACTGCATGAGTGGATGAGCTGGATGTAATAGACTTGCCATTGGTGAACCTGCTCTGTCTATCAATCGAACATATTGTTTTTCAAAACAAACACGTTCATAGCGACGCAAAACGGGATCAACGTGGCGCACATCACGTCCTGTAATTCGTCTATCACGTTCACGAATCATTGCGGGAACATGGGTAATTTCATAGCGACCTGCTTCTCGTAATCGTAGTTGCCCACCAAGCTGTTCAAATGATTGAATGAAAAAAGAACGGATAAAGTATGGTTGTAATTTCCGAGCTTCGGCTTTTTCCATTTCTTCTTTAACCGCAAATAAACGGTTTTCATCGATCACTTCTTCGCATAATGCACTTCGTTTAATAATTTTTTCTAAGTGTTCGGTGTCAAGTATCCCTTCAACTTTTGTTAATAAGCGAGCGCGAATTTGTGGATCGTCGCCATAGCGTACAGCTTCAATTAACAAATCTTTAAGGCTTTTGTCTTCAAATACCTCACCTAAAATATCAAATACCCGTCCGCCTAATGCCTGACGTTCAATTTCTAATTTTTCAAACAAGCGTTGAAATACATCACCTTCACGAGTTTCAGCAGCAACCATGTTCCAAAGATGACAGACTTCGGTTTGACCAATACGATGAATACGTCCAAAACGTTGTTCTAATCGGTTTGGATTCCAAGGCAAATCATAATTAACCATTAGGTTGGCATTTTGAAGATTCACACCTTCACCAGCCGCATCAGTTGCAAGAAGTACACGCGCTACAGGGTCATTACGGAATAACTCTTGGACTTTGCGACGTTCTTCTCGTTTAACGCCACCATGAATCATAACCACAGCTTCTTCATTTCCAATCAACCCACGAATTTTTACAGCAAGATAATTAAGTGTATCTTTGTGTTCAGTGAAAATAATGAGCTTACGTTGGTTTCCATTCGCATCGCGCATTTCAGGTGTGTTTTGCAATAGATTCGACAATTCGTCCCATTTGCGGTCTTGCCCAGAATGAACCACTTGTTTTGCTTGTTCTTCCAAATGCTGAAGGATGAGGATTTCTGCTTCAAGCTCTTGAATTGTTTGTGCGGCAGTAGATTGATCCACAACAGCTTCTTCAAAATCTTCGTAGTCTTCTGCTGAAAGTGCATCTGAAGATTCCCAAATGTCATCAGGAAGATTGAGATGTTTATCCAACAATACGGTTCCAGCTAAGGATTGTCCTCGTTGACGTAGTTTTTCTTCCTCGACACGACGACTTAATTTTTGACTGCGACGTTTTAACGATTGATAAATAGCCTCAGGACTAGAAGCCAGTCTGCGTTCCCTATGTGTCACCATAATTGTCGCTTCCTTTAGGAAACATTATGAGCGTCAAATTTAGTTTAGAATTTAAAGAACAATTAATCGAAAAAGCATTGCAAAGAAAGGACGGCGAAAGTCTTAAATTTATCGCGGAAAATG
>CAINDC010000025.1 GCA_903847275.1 uncultured Pseudomonadota bacterium | reverse complement strand
TCAAAACCCGCCATGCGATGATTTTCGCTTTCCATCAATGGGCGACGAATTAACAACGGTTCAGCAATCATCATGTCAATCGCTTGTTCGGCATTCACATCGGCGGGATTCAGCAAACCGTGTTTAATGATGGGTGCGGCGCGATTGAACCATTCGACAACGGGTTTATCACCAAAAAATGAACGCAATTTTTCAGGTTCGCCGCGCCAATCGTGGATTAGTAAATCATGTTCAATCAACCAATGACCTGCTTCAATCAGCAAATCTTTTTGCTTGGTGTTATTGCCACAACCAACTTTTTCGTAAAAATGTATGAGTGCCATAGTCGTCAATGGGCTTGTAATTCAGCCATTGCCTCCGCCATTTTTTCAGGGGGAATGCCCGTCAATGAACCAGGCGGATTGATGGGAACATTTAGCGAGTCAAGAATCGCACCTTCAATCGGACAAATCGCGGCACATTGCGGCACATCAAAATCGCCCACGCATTCGGTACATTTTTTGGGATCGATTAAAAAATGTGGTGCGGCTTCGTAAATCGCCTTGCTCGGACAAAGCGGTTCACACGCAAAACAATTCACACAACTTTCGATAATTTTTAGAGCCATAACGTTCTCCTAAGCGGTCGCACGTTGTTTAACGTCGTCCAATTTTCCCGCCGTCGCCATTTCGTTATAAACCAACATCACAGCCGCTTCAATTTCTTCCATTGCGTGTTCACCGTTCGGCGTAATTCCTGCATTTTCAAGCATTTCCCACGGTTCATAACCAATTTTTGAACACAACACCGCTTCACAACCTTCCAACGACCGAACGGTTTGTTGCAACACGCTTTCGCCGTCGCCGCAACTCGTATCGCCGCCGCAATACTGATCGGCTTTTCGATGCGAAATAAACCGCACGCCATTTGGTGATGCTTCATAAATCAAAAATTCTTTTGCATGACCAAAATGCACGTTAATCACATTTTGACCACTCGTTGCGACTGCCATTAACACAGGTCGCGTGTTGATTTTTTCAGCTTTCACTTCAATTTTTGCGGCACGTTTGCTATTCATTTCGGCTTCAATCGCTTGATGAATGACTTTGCGTTTTTCCATCGCTGCTTGATAGTCGATTTCCATGTCTTCGATTTTGTCGAGCGTGAATTCGTCGCCTCGGTCTTCACCCAGCATTCCGACGGCATCCGCGCGACATTGACGGCAATGGCGCATCATATTCATGTCGCCCGCGCATTCGTCTTGTAAGGCTTGTAATTCGTCATTCGTTGGGCCGCGTTGTCCCATCACGCCGTAAAATGTGCCGTGTTCGGCTTCGGCTATTAGCGGCATGACGTTGTGTAAAAACGCGCCTTTTTCTTTGACGATTCGGCTGACTTCGGCGAGATGTTTATCGTTCACGCCAGGGATTAAAACCGAATTCACTTTGACTAAAATGCCTTTCGCCACCAGCATTTCTAAACCTTTTTGCTGTTGTTCAATCAGAATTTTGGCGGCTTTTTCACCTTTGATACGTTTGTTTTTCCAGAAAATCCACGGATAAATTTTTGCGCCCACTTTCGGATCAACGCAGTTAATCGTGATGGTGACGTGGTCGATATTGTGTTTTGATAATTCTTCGACCGCATCAGGCAACGCTAAACCATTGGTTGAAACGCAAAGTTTAATGTCGGGAGCTTCTTCGCTTAAACGGCGGAAGGTTTCAAACGTGCGTTCAAAATTTGCCAACGGGTCGCCAGGTCCTGCAATACCTAAAACGGTCATTTGCGGAATGTTTGCCGCGACCGCCATCGTTTTTTTCACAGCTTGATTTGGCGTGAGGAGTTCTGAAACCACACCAGGACGCGATTCATTCGCGCAATCGTATTTACGATTGCAATAATGACATTGAATGTTGCACGCAGGCGCAACAGCGACGTGCATTCGGGCGAAATAATGATGTGCGTCTTCCGAATAACACGGATGATTTTGGACTTTCGCACGAATTTCTTCAGATAAATGATTAAGTTGGTCGTCGTTTGAACCACAAGAACTGGCGGCACAACCGCTTTTTGGGGTTTCGTTTAAAACTGGCAATTCCATGAAAGTCACCTTGTTTGCGTGATTATTTCAATGATAAATGCACAGACTGTACCAGTTAGTAATTGATTGATTTAAAAGTAAATAAGTTCTAAACAAGCCAAAATTGTTGGGAATGCTACAAAAATTTTTGTGAATAACAGCACAATTGGAGAGGGAGCGATTAAAAGTGAGGGAGATTTCAAAAAAGTTACGCAGCAACTGCATCCCAGTATTTGGTAGTGTTGCACTTTTTTAATCTCAGACGGGTAAATTCCCCGCCACTTGTGGCGTAGTGTAAAAAAGAAAAATCAAATTCAACCCCGGATAGTCCCCACAAACCAATGCAGGTGGGTTAATTTTATGCAAAATCAGTGATCCACTATTTTAAAGTACCTTGATTTTTAAAGGTTTTAAAAAATATCAACATCCTCTTATTTTTTATATCTTATTGATTTTATTACCTGCACTGGTTTGCAGGGACTACCCAACCCCGCGAAGAGGTTCAACCAAAAATACCCCATCCGCTTGCGGCGGGGAAATTTATTCGCACCCCAAACCAAACCGTTATCCCTATGTGTCACCATAATTGTCGCTTCCTTTAGGAAACATTATGAGCGTCAAATTTAGTTTAGAATTTAAAGAACAATTAATCGAAAAAGCATTGCAAAGAAAGGACGGCGAAAGTCTTAAATTTATCGCGGAAAATG
>CAINDC010000024.1 GCA_903847275.1 uncultured Pseudomonadota bacterium | reverse complement strand
GGGTAGTAAAATCAATAAGATACGTTAAAATAAACGCCATCTCGATTTTGAAAAGTTGTTGAAAATCAAGTAACTTTAAAATCATCAATTACCAATTTTGCATAAAATTAGCTTACCTGCATTGGTTTGTAGGGACTATCCGAATTACACAAACCAGCAATTATTAAGTTAATTGTTGGTTTTTTATTGCGTGTTGAATTTTTGACGGAATTCGCCCGTCGTTTGAATTTGAATTTTCATGCGCTGACCTGTTCTAGGATTAGTAAAACTGTCACAAGACTTTGCAAATAATCGGGTGACAGTGTTGAATGAGTTTGCAATATCGCGAACAGGTGCGACCGACCGAAGTCGCTCAAACAACACCGTCATAATTGAATTGCATAACGCAAAATTACGTTGTGCTAAAAATGATAGGCGTAAAAAAACCGATTGGATTATCGGCGTGTTATCGCCTGTTCTACGCGGGTTGCAAATCCCGACACTGCTGTCGCAGCGCATGGATAGGTTAGTCGCCGCGTTGTGATTAGTCAAACTCATTCTGCACCTCCGCCAAAACTAATAATCAGCTCACGGATGCTTTCAACAGTCCATGCGGTGGTTCTTGAACCTAATTTCACTGGTTGGGGAAATTTGCCTGATCTTACGCCCGCTAAAAATGTCGAGCGTCCGATTGGAATGATGGCAGGGATGTTGGTTTTTTTATTACCCACGATTTGCCAAATTCTTAAAAACCCCGTTTCGGGGAGTTGGTTGGATTGTGTCATCACTGCTAATGCCTCTTGAGATTAAAATGAGGCTGCAGTTTGTGAGAATTTAGGCGACTTGAATAGGTTGAAGGGTTAGGTAGGTTAGTGTTTCAACTAGTAGGTAAGTTATCTGAAAACCTTATAAATACTGGTTTTATTGGGTGGGTAGGTTTTATGTAGACTTTGGCGCACCACCTTTATCTGGGTTAAGTATCAACGTAATTCTGTCACGTTGTGATTTATTAAAAGTGCTGTAATTGTCTTTCAGATGCTTTTCAATAAATGATTTTCTGCTGCCTGTTTTTGGTCTTGGTGGATTACATTGCAAAACAGATTCCCATGTTTCAATTGCCGCTGCTAATTCTTCGCTGTACATTGGATGAGATGAGTTTAAATACTCGCATAATGCTGAATTTGTAGAGCGCGTTGGTTGTTTAGTTGCTTCCACCTCATACCAATCAATCAGCAATTTTGGAATATCTGGCAACTCTTTGTTGATTGCCCATTTCACAATGTTAAGTTGATTGCCCATTTCACAATGTTAAATGGAATAAAAGCAATACTGTTTTCAAAATTTAAGTGGTCTGCTTTTAGCATTCCCACCGCAATACTGCATTCAATCCAATTTTCCATTTCTGAGGCGGCACGCACATCATAAGCATTTTGCGCCACCTCTCTAGGATCTAAATAAGTTAGTAGTAAAGCTGCTTGTTCTTTAGTCCATAAATCTCTTTTCAGCCAGTAGATAATAGGATTATCTAGGACTGTCATAGCTGGTAAATCTTGATATTCTGAAACGTCACTCATCATCAATGCTCCACTAAAACGAATCACTACAAAAAATTAGCATAACCGCTGTAATAAACTTTCATCCCATCTCCGTGAATCTGTATAACTGTAATTGCACCAAATAACATTTCTTCATACAAACCATTCTAACGTAATATCTATACAATCAAATTTGAATTCACGCCACAAAATAAATCCAAATGAAAAACAAAATTTTGCCTTTATTCACCAGTTTCATTTTAGTGTTTTCGTCATTAACCTTCGCGCTTGATACGCCCACTGAAGATTTCATCGATAACAACGACGGCACAGTGACGCACAAAAAAACAGGTTTAACGTGGCAGCGTTGTGTACATAATCAAACTTGGAGTGCTGAAAATTCTTCATGCAGTTATGCGGGTACTGCTATTCCTTTCAGAGATGCTATTAGCAAAACCAGTTCTTTTGCGGGTTATAGTGACTGGCGAATGCCTAGAATAGATGAGTTATCGACAATTGTTGAGTTTAATGCTCCCTCTGCAATTAACAACATCATATTTCCGAATTTACCATCTTCAGTCGGTAATTCTAATAATGGTGGCATGGGATATTTCATTTATAACAGTATCTTCTGGAGTTCAACTGAAATAGCGGCTACCAGTATGTATACCAGTAGCAGCGCATATACAATAAACTTTCAGACTGGTCTTATTGGACAAGATGCCACCGTTAATACATCAGAACCAGCTAGTTTTACAAACTACAATCGTTCATTACGATTCGTAAGAGGCGGGAGGTCTTTGAATACAAATGGCAAATTTACACCTACTGATAATTTTATCGATAACAACGACGGGACTGTAAGACATAAAACAACTAACCTTACATGGCAGCGTTGCTCTATTGGGCAAACATGGGACGGTAATACTTGTGTTGGTACCGCAACGAAAATGTCTTATACCTCCGCAGCATCATCAAAAAGTACATTTGCGGGTTATATGGATTGGAGATTGCCCAACGTTAGCGAGTTACTGACGATAGTTGAATACAGTAAGCCAAGCGGATCAGCTGCCATAAATGACGAAATTTTTCCAAACACAACCCCAGACTTTTTTAGCTCTTCTATTCCATCACGTCGTGATAATAACTGGAGTTGGGTGGTTGGTTTTTATAGTGGTGGCGTATCAGCCCTAGATAATTATAGTAATGATACTAATCGTCCAGTCCGTTTAGTTCGCGGCACATGGACAATACAACCAACCATAGATTTATCACCCACCCTTTCAGCCTCATCCAGCCGCGTCAAAATCAACGAAAACCTCACCTACACTGCCACCGTTATCAATAATGGAACTGGAACGGCAAACAATTCATTGCTGAAAATTTATCTTCCACCTCGTAATGTTTCAGTGGTTTCAATGCCTTCAGACTGCATGACAACAGGCAAAAGCATAACGTGTTCGTTGGGTAATCTTGCGACGGGTGCGAATGCCAGTCGTGCCATTACGGTGACTTACATTAAATCAGGTGGCGCGAGTGTTGGTGCTTTGGCTTTGACTGATAGTGAAGATACAAATTCAGAAAATAATTTTAGCCGTGTTGTGACGGCGATTAAAAAATAAACGATAACTTTTCTAAACTTGCACAAAAAACACATTGGATAAATTTGTATGAAATTCGTAGACCCAAAAACCGACATTGCGTTCAAAAAAATCTTCAGTAATGATGCTCACAAAAGCATTTTGATTGAATTTCTCAACGAAATTTTAGTGCTGGAATATCCCATTTCGACCCTTGAAATTCTGAATCCATATCAACTACCAAAACTTTACGATTTAAAAAACACCAGCCTTGATATTCGCGCTAAAGACACGGCAAATCGGGAATTTATTGTTGAAATGCAGGTTGAAAAAGAAACCGCTTTTGTGAAACGTGCCGTTTATTACAGCTCGAAAGCGTATAGCCAACAGTTACAAAAAACTGAAAAATATCACCTTCTAAAACCCGTTATCTTTTTAGGGATTTTAGATTTCACTATTTTTGATCATGCCTCGGTGCTGTCACGGCATTTGATTTTGAATGCTGAAACAGGGCAGCATGATCTGAAGGATTTAGAATTTAATTTTATCGAATTGCCTAAGTTCACCAAGTTAGAAACTGAACTCGAAACCACTGCCGACAAATGGATTTATTTTATTCAACAAGCCGATAATTTAGACCATGTGCCAAGTAGTGCGGATACACCTGCTTTGCAAGAGGCTTACGACATCGCTGCCCAACATCATTGGACACAAGAAGAACTCGATATTTATGAAAGCCAAGGGTTTGCGATTGGTAAAGCGCGTAACAGTTTTGAAACGGCACGATTGGATGGTGAAGCTATTGGTGAAAAACGCGGTGAATTACAAGCCAAACTGCAAATTGCTAAAAATTTACTGATTGCCATGAATGACACGCAAATTGCCGACATGACAGGCTTAACGATTGAAGCCGTCGCTGAATTACGAAACGGCGTTTAAATCAAACAGGAACCACGCATCATGACAACCACAAAAGAATTATCAGATGATTTTCAATTTCAAAAGTAATCTTGCACAAGATGTTTTTGATGGCTCTAATTCACGTTACGCAAGAAAATTGCCGCTTGAATTACACAACAAAGCCAGACGATTATTTGATCAAATTAACGTCGTTAAATCGGTAGAGGAATTAAGAACACCGCCAAGTAATCGTTTGGAAAAATTACATGGCGACTTGCAAAATTTTTGGAGTTTGCGAATTAACAATCAATGGCGCATCGTTTTTCGATGGGAAGAAGGTGTCGCTTATGACGTAGATATAGTCGATTATCACTAGGAGAATCAAATGCTACCCAAACACAGACCACCTACTCATGCTGGCGAAATGTTACTCAAAGAATTTTTAGAACCCATGCAAGTCACGCAAAGTCATTTTGCGAAACATTTAAATTGGAGTTACAAACGCTTACAAGACTTAATTCACGGACGTAGTCGAATAACCGCAAATGCCGCCTTATGTTTAGCGGATGCACTCGGCACAACGCCAGAGTTTTGGCTCAATCTGCAACAACAATATGACCTTTGGGTTGAATTGCAAAAGCACGCACCAGTTTCTAAATTTGAAATGCCTATTCTGGATAACAGAAAGCCACAATTTCAATCCGTATAGTTAAAGTAAACCTAAACAGGAATCAAAAATGACAACCCTAACAACTTTAAAACCCGCTTCTTTCACGTCGCAAACTTAAACCTCAAAATACGAACTTAACAGGACACGAAAATGGCAATAACCAGCTACGAAGCAGAAAACAACGATTCAATAGCAACCGCTAATGCAGTAGCGTTAGGTACTGCGATAACAGGGCAGCTCATGAATTCTAGTGATGCTGACTATTACAAATTCACGGTTTCGGCGGGTGACTCGGTGAGTTTGGTGCCCTATGTGTCACCATAATTGTCGCTTCCTTTAGGAAACATTATGAGCGTCAAATTTAGTTTAGAATTTAAAGAACAATTAATCGAAAAAGCATTGCAAAGAAAGGACGGCGAAAGTCTTAAATTTATCGCGGAAAATG
>CAINDC010000023.1 GCA_903847275.1 uncultured Pseudomonadota bacterium | reverse complement strand
TTCGCTGCAAGTATTGATGAAAATGCCGTTCACGGTTCAGATGCTGTAGAAACTGCGGCACGCGAAATTGCTTACTTTTTCACGGCAGACCAAATTTGTGACAGAACTCGTTAATCCTCCCAAAAAGGTTAATTTGCTCGATTTCGACAGAAAAGGCTTAACCGCCTTTTTTGTTGGTTTAGGCGAAAAACCTTTCCGTGCCACGCAATTGATGAAGTGGGTTTATCAAGAAGACGTGTACGACTTCAACCAAATGAGCAATTTAAGCAAAACGCTTCGGGCTTATTTGTCCGAAAACTGCGTGATTAAAACGCCTGAAATCGTCGTGGAACAAATTGCCACCGATGGCACGATTAAATGGGCGATGCAAACGCATTGCGGCAATCGTATCGAAAGCGTTTTTATTCCCGAAGATGATAGAAATACGCTGTGTGTTTCGTCACAAATCGGTTGTGCGTTAGCCTGTAGTTTTTGCTCAACCGCACAACAAGGTTTTAATCGTAATCTCGCTGCATCTGAAATTATCGGACAACTTTTTGTCGCGCAAAATCGTGTTGGCAAAGACCGAAGAATTACCAATGTCGTGATGATGGGCATGGGCGAACCGTTGTTAAACTTTGATAACGTTGTCGCTGCGTGCAATTTGATGATGGACGATTTCGCGTATGGTTTATCAAAACGGCGCGTCACGATTAGTTCATCTGGCGTTGTACCTGCAATTGAACGTTTGGGCGAAGCGTGCGACGTGAGTTTAGCCATTTCACTTCATGCGGTGCGTGACGAATTGCGCGACGAACTGGTGCCAATTAACAAAAAATATCCACTCAAAATGTTGATGGAAGCGTGTCGTGAAAACGCTAAAATCGCGCCACGTCGTTTTATCACGTTTGAATATGTCATGCTTGACGGTATCAATGACACTGTCGAAGATGCAAAAGGGCTGATTAAATTACTCAAAACCGTGCCGTGCAAACTCAATTTAATTCCATTCAATCCATTTCCAAATTCACCTTATCGCTGTTCAAATAAAGAAACACTTTTGAAATTTAAAACGATGCTTAACGATGCGGGGATTATCACAACCGTTCGTAAAACACGCGGTGAAGATATTGATGCGGCTTGCGGTCAGTTAGTCGGTCAAGTGGTAGACAAAAGTCGTCGGCACACAAACTTCAAAAAAGCGGCGTAACAAATGCGTTCTTTCAAGATATTCATTTCAAGTTTGTTTTTGCTTGGCTTAACCGCCTGCGCCACCAATGAAGATGCTAAATCTGTCGAAGGCAATGCCGCCGATATTTATCTGCAACTCGGCGTGCGTTATTTGAATTTGAATAAATTGGAAATTGCGAAAGAAAATCTACAACACGCGATTCGCTTAGACTCTAAAAATGCACAAGCCTTTAATGCGCTCGCTTTTTTAGACGAAAAACTCAATAAAATCGACGAGGCTCGTTCACATTATCAAACCGCGATTTCGCTTACACCTGACGATTTAGGTGTGAAAAATAATTACGGGCGTTTTTTGTGTGAACAAAATGAAGTTGAAAAAGGTATGGCGTTACTTACCGACGCTACAAACGATAGATTAAATGAACGTCCGTGGCTAGCGATGACAAATTTAGGACGTTGTTATATGCAGCTCGCACAATATCCTCAAGCGCAAACCTATTTTGAGCAAGCCTTGCAACTCAATCAAAATTACGCCCCTGCCCTGCTTGAAATGCAAAAGGTAAATTATCATCAAGGTAATTTTTCGGCAGCGAAAGTGTATTTACAGCGTTATGCTCAAACTTCTGAACCTTCGGCTGAATCTTTGTTAATTGCAGCACAAATCGAAGGCGCGTCGGGAAATTTAGGAATGGCGAAACATTATGAAACCTTGCTTTTAACAAAATTTCCGCTTTCTTCTGAAACAAAGCGTTTTAAATTAACCAAATAATCTCACCTTTTAAAAAGGCTTTTCAGCATGAAATATCACAGCGCGTTTTTAGTTGTTCCGATGTTTGTATTTAGCACGTCTGCGATGTCAGCGGTTGCGCCAACAATCACCAAAGTCAGCGTTACACCAACTTCTGCAACAGCGGGAACGATGTTTAAATTTTCGGCTGAATTGAATAATCCTTTGCCCGAAGGCTATAAAGTCAAAATTGCACCAATTGGTTTAACAGGTTTTACCACAATGATTAGTGATGTAAAAAACAGTTATGCCTTATCACGAGCAATCTACACTACGGGAAAGCAAACGTATAAAGTTGTTATCGTGAATGCAAAAAATGTAACACAAGGCTCTGCAAAAACAGGCAGTTACACAATAACAAGTGCTGCTCCCACAAATCACGCACCAACGCTAACGTTAATCAAAACCGAAATAACAGCAACCACAAACACCGCTTACACCGTCAAGCTAAATGCAAAAGACGTTGATGCAAATCTCAATTCAATCACCATGAATTGGGGCGATAATTCCGAACCTGAAACATTAACCGCAACAGACGGTAAAGATGTAATTTTTAGCCATATTTACACAACAGCCGATTCATTTGGTTGGAATGCGTTTGCAAGCGATAAAGGCACACCCGTTTTAAACAGCAAATCGGTTTCTCAACTCGTCACCGTTTCAAATCCCGTCCCAGTTGAAATTATCGCTCCACCAACAAAAACAACTGGCTACACAAAAATTGCAAATGACGGTTCAGAATTGACAGATAGCGCAATACTCGGAACGAATCCAAAAAATTGGGCTTGTACGAAAGACAATAAAACTGGCTTGATTTGGGAAGTTAAAACTGATGATGGTGGGTTGCGTGATATGAATAACCTTTATACAAATTACACGGCAGATTACCCAAAGTGTAATGATGCGTCTAATGGTGGTGTGGGGTCGTGCAGTAAATATGGTTACAGTGGCAAATTCGGCAAGACTACAAATACAGATGGTTTTGCGTTAGATGTGAATTCAGAAACCTTATGTGGTGCAAATGATTGGCGAATACCGACGAAAGATGAACTCATGAAGTTAGTTTTTTGTGCCGATGGTAAATATGATTTTAATGGTTCATGTACAAATTACCGTTCTTTGAATTCTACTTCTCCAACATTAGCATTTATTAACACAACGTATTTTCCTAACACTGCTGCATGGGTATTCTGGTCTTCTTCGCCTGCTGGTAGTAATAGTAATGCATGGGATGTCGATTTTCTTAGCAGCCTTTCGTTTGATTTCAACAGGGATGATCGCGCTCATTATGTTCGGTTGGTGCGTTAGTTAGCGTCAGTGTTTTTTACTTTTGTTTTGGCTTGGTGAGCGTTGAGATTTTGATTTTTTTGGAGGTTTTGATGAAACGAAAAAATGTACACGATTATTGAAACCAAAGTTTTTCAAAAATATGCGGCTGAGTTTTGGAATGATAGCGAACGCGAAGAATTTATCGCGTGGCTTGCCAAAAATCCTGAAGCAGGTGACGTAATTCAAGGCACGGGCGGATTACGAAAAGTCCGTTGGTCAAAACAAGGAACTGGCAAAAGCGGCGGTGTTCGTGTGATTTATTTCAATCAACTAAACAATGGTTCAATTTGGTTATTGATTGCTTACAGCAAATCAAAATTTGATACGTTGCCAACCGAATTTCTAAACAAACTCAAAGCAGGCATGGAAAACTATGGACAATGAAATGCAACAATTCTGTGATGATTTACTTGAATCTGTGCGTCAAATGAATGCGAACGAACGTGCCAGTGAAACAATTGTTAAAGAAACGCGAAAGGTTTCGACAATGATGGAATTTGACGATGATGTTTTAGACGCATTTCGTAAAACAGGTTCAGATTGGCAAAATCAAATTAACCATGTTTTGAAACAATGGTTACAAACACATTCGATGGAACATTCTGTTTCATAGATTGATTTTTCGCTACCAATTCACCAAATTAAGAAAAAAGTAATTATGGCAAATATCCAAGCAATTCGCGGGATGCACGACATCCTGCCAGAACAAACGCCTTTGTGGCAATATGCAGAAAAAATCATCCGCGACGTTTTAAGTAATTACGGTTACAGTGAAATTCGTTTGCCTGCGGTGGAAAAAACAGAACTTTTCAAACGTTCAATTGGCGAAGTGACCGACATTGTTGAAAAAGAAATGTACACCTTCGACGATAGAAATGGCGACTCGTTGACGTTGCGCCCCGAAGGCACAGCAGGTTGTTTGCGAGCCTGTTTAGAACACGGTTTGCTTCATAATCAAGTGCATCGACTTTGGTATTACGGCGCGATGTATCGTCACGAACGCCCACAAAAAGGACGTTACCGCCAGTTTTACCAGCTAGGTGTTGAAACTTACGGCATGGCGAGTGCCGATATTGATGCCGAATTATTGTTGCTGACTGACCGACTTTGGAAACGTTTAGGCATTCGTGAAAAAGTCCGTTTGCAATTGAATTCACTCGGAACAATCGCAGAACGTTTGGTTTATCGTGATGCGTTAGTTGCCTATTTTGAGCAGCATTTGGCTATTTTGGACGAAGATAGTTTGCGGCGTTTAAAATCGAATCCACTCCGAATTTTAGACACAAAAAATCCTGCAATGGCTGACGTAGTCAAGAACGCACCCGAATTGATGAATTATCTAGGCGACGATTCACGCCACCATTTTCAAACGATTTTAGACACGCTTACCGATTTAGGCGTAAGTTTTGAAATCAATACACGTTTGGTACGCGGTTTAGATTATTACAGCAAAACCGTTTTTGAATGGGTCACAGACGAACTCGGTTCACAAGGCACAATTTGCGCGGGCGGACGTTACGACGGATTGATTGAACAACTCGGTGGTAAAGCAAATTCAGCGATTGGTTTTGCAATGGGCATGGAACGCTTGTTGTTATTGCTCGAAACACTTGATATTACAGTCGCAAGTACAATTGATGTTTATATGATTCGTGTCGGTGAACAAGCTGAAAAAGTGGGATTGCGATTAGCCGAACAGCTACGAACTGAAATTCCAAACTTAAAATTACAACTCGATTGCACAGGCAGTGGCATCAAAAGTCAGTTTAAAAAAGCCGATAAAAGTGGTGCAAAATTCGCGTTTATTTTGGGCGAAGACGAAGTGACACAAGGAAAAATTGCTGTAAAATCATTGCGTGATGAGCAAGTTGGACAGCAGTTGCTGATGCTAAGTGATTTGGCTGATTTTTTGAGAAAACAAAACATTATTTAGTGGAGAATAAAAATGAGTGATGATTCAGCGGTTGTACGAAATCATGGGATGATTGCCAACAATTTGGCAATACTTGTTAAAAATAAATGTATGTTGAGCGCAGCGTTAGGTGGAAAAGATACGATTTTAACGGCTCTCGTAGATGTAAATCATAAAACAAGCACCGTTATTTTTGATACGAGTCCATCAGAAGCATTAAATAAAAAAGTTGTTCTTACTCGTGTTATTAGATTTAGTGGACGATTTGAGGGTGTTCAGGTTGCGTTTTCAGGTTCTGATGTTACCCGAGTAAGACACGGTGGTTATGATGCTTTTTCAATGCCGTTTCCAGATTCTGTATTTTGGTTCGATAGACGTGGGGCTTATCGTATAGCAACTCCAATCAGAAACTTCAGTATGTGCCAATTTGTAATTGCACCTCCAGAAGAAGAATCAACAGCCGAATATAAATTTAATTATGAAGCTGTGAGAACTAAAGTAAGAGAGCAATTAGTTGAGAAAATCGAAGAAGATGTGCTTGTCGAAGAAAGAGAATATCAGAAAAAATATTCACGAATGACCAAGGAAGAAAAGGTTCAAGCCTCTATTGAACGCCAGGCATTTTTGGATGAACGAGAACTCAATCCCATTGTTCCTGATGAAGAATCACTTAATATATTTTCATTAAGAGTGCTAGACATCAGTATGGGGGGTTGTGCGATGTTTAACGAGGTAGAAGAATTTTCATATTTTTTAACCCAAGGAAACATCTATAAAGATTGTGTGATTACAATGCCAGATCATGGCGTTGTTGAGGTTTCCATGGAACTAATGTTAAAGCGTCTTCCAAAACACGAAGATAATATAGAACAAGAAGAACATCATAAGGTAGCAGACGAATATCAAGAATATCTCGGTTTTAAAATAGTTGAAGCCTCTCAAACTGCCGAATCAGTCATATTTCGTTATATTCAATTACTTGACCGTATCGCTAAAAATAAATAATCACGACGAGAAAATTTAATGGAACTTTACGAAACAGAAGAACAACAAGTTGAAGCATTACAAAAATGGTGGAAAGAAAATGCGACCGCTTCGTTAATTGGTTTGGGTATTGCGATTGCAACAATTTTAGGCTGGAATTCTTGGCTCGATTATAAAAAAGAAGAAGCAGGTAAAGCCTCAGCGGTATATGACCAATTACTTAAAGATATAAACGAAAATAAAGTTAACGAAATTGATGCAGTCGCCACAAAATTAAAAACTGAATTTGCCTCAACCGAATATGCGACTTACAGCATACTTTTACAAGCCAAAACAAAAGTTGAATCAGGTGATTTAGCTGCTGCAAAAGAACTTTTACAAGGTTTGGCAAATCAATCGAGTGACCTTAATCAACTCGCAAAATTACGTTTAGTGCGTTTGTATTTAGCAACTGGCGAATATGAAAAAGGTTTGCAGCTCATTGGACAAGTTAATCAAAAAACAGCAGCGGGCTTTGAAGATAATTACGATGAATTAGTAGGTGATTTATACATCGCTTTAGACCGTATCGATGAAGCGCGTACATCTTACGAAAAAGCGTTACGAAACGGCTATCAATCATCACTGTTGCAATTCAAACTCGACGATTTAACCGCGCCTGAAAAATTGGAAAATATAAAATAATGCGTCGCACACTTTTATTGCTTATTGCGCTATCACTGACCGCGTGTTCAACATTAGACGTGGTAAAGGATTCGATGTCGGGTATTTCGGATTATTTTTCGGGTGGCGAAGATAACGCCGAACCACCTGCCGCGTTAACCGAATTTACCGCCGAAGTTCAAATTGACAAATTATGGAGTTCATCAACAGGCGTTGGAGCAAATGAACAAACAGTCAAACTCGCCCCCGCTATTCACAATCAAAAAATCATTACTGCTGATCGTGAAGGTTTAGTTCAGGCACAACATTTGGCAACAGGTGATGATATTTGGGAAGTTGAAACAGAATTAAAATTATCAGGTGGCGTGGGCTTAGGTGCAGAAACCGTTATTTTAGGTTCGAGCAACGCTGATGTGATTGCCTTGAATAGTGATACTGGTGAAAAACTTTGGTCTGTTAAAGTATCTAGCGAAGTTTTGGCGATTCCCACAGTTGCAAAAAACATTGTTATCGTTCGTACCACAGACGGCACAGTAACGGCATTGAGCGAACAAACAGGCGCGAAATTATGGAGTTACGAACATAACGTTCCTGCGTTAAGTATTCGCGGCACAGGCGCACCACTCATTGTTGAAGATAAAGTTATTGCTGGTTATGACAATGGAAAATTGATTGCGCTTAATTTACGAAATGGAAAGTTTGCGTGGGAAACCACTATTTCAATTCCAAAAGGTCGCTCCGAAGTTGAACGTTTGGTCGATTTAGACGTTGATCCGATTGAAGTTAATGACGTGATTTACATTGCCAGTTATCGCGGTGGGATTGCGGCAATTTCTGCATCAGATGGTGACGGAATGTGGCGAAATGAAAGCATTTCGTCGTATTCAGGTCTGAGTAACGATTTTCGTTATTTGTATTTGAGCGATTCAAAAAGTAACGTCTGGCAAGTTGACCAACGTACTGGCGGCGGTTTATGGCAACAAAAAGATTTACATCATCGCCGCCTAACTGCCCCCACGACTTATCAAAATTATGTTGTGGTTGGTGATTTTGAAGGCTATGTACATTGGTTAAGTAGTAGCGATGGACGACAACTCGGACGTATTCAAATTAGCGACAGCCCAATTGAAGCCAAACCTGTTGTGGTTGATGATGTTGTTTATGTTTACGCTAAAGATGGTACGCTTGCAGCACTGAAAGCAAAATAAATCAAAAAATCAGGTTCAAGGGAAACTCATCTTGAACCATTCACTTTTCCCTCCAAGAAAAATACAACATTATGTTACCCGTAATCGCTTTAGTCGGTCGCCCCAATGTGGGCAAATCGACCTTATTCAACTTTTTAACCAAAACCCGCGATGCAATCGTTGCAGATTTTGCAGGATTAACCCGTGACCGCCAATATGGGCGTGTTAAACACAAAGATATTCGCCCATGTTTAGTCGTCGATACAGGCGGAATCGCGGACGATGCCGAAGGCATTGAACGTGTGGCGCGTCAGCAAGTACAAGTGGCTTTAGAAGAAGCTGACATCGTATTTTTCATGGTAGATGGACGCGCGGGTTTAAGCACTTCCGACAAAGTGATTGCTGATATGTTGCGCCGCTTAAACAAACCTGTAATTTTAGTCACCAACAAAACCGATGGCGTTGATTCCTTTTCAGCTATTTCAGATTTTTACAGTCTAGCATTGGGTGAACCAATAAAAATCGCCGCGTCACACGGAACAGGCGTTCCAGAATTGTTACGAATGGCAGACCAATTGTTGCCAATCACCATTGAAGAAGAAATCGAAGACAATGACGAAATAAAAATTGCCATCGTCGGTCGCCCAAATGTTGGAAAATCAACACTTGTAAATCGTTTATTAGGCGAAGAACGTGTTGTTGTTTTCGATGAAGCGGGTACGACTCGTGACAGCATTTACATTCCGTTTGAACGTAACGGCAGAAAATTTACACTTATCGACACGGCTGGAATGCGTCGTCGTTCACGAATTGATGAAGTCATCGAAAAATTCAGCGTGTTAAAAGCGTTGCAAGCCGTCGAAAAAGCGAACGTTGTTATTTACCTTGTTGATGCTCAAGAAGGTATTACCGACCAAGACGCGCATTTATTGGGATTGGTTTTAGAAGCAGGACGCGCTTTAATTATCGGTTTAAATAAATGGGACGGCATTTCAACCGACCAAAAAAACACCATTAGTCGTTTATTAGAAGTGAAATTAACCTTTGTAGAATTTGCTGAAAAACACACGATTTCTGCGTTGCATGGTAGCGGTGTTGGCAAAATGTTTGACCGCGTTCAAAGTTTGTACGAAGCGGCAATGCTCGATATGTCTACGCCGAATTTAACACGAATGTTGAAAGAAGCGACACTCGCACATCAACCGCCGATGGTTAATGGACGACGGATTAAATTGAAATACGCGCATCAAGGTGGACGAAATCCGCCGATTGTCGTCATTCATGGCGCACAAACCGACGAATTGCCCGAATCCTATAAACGTTATTTGATCAATTATTATCGAACATCGATGCAGTTGAGCGGCACACCAATTCGGATTGTATTCAAATCGCCTGTCAATCCGTTTGCAGGTACGAAACCCAAAATGACGGAATGGGCGGTCAAAAAACGAGAACGTTTAACTCGTCGAGCAAAAGCAAAAAGCCACTAAAAATTCATCATTGCCCGCGTAGAAAAAACTTATCGAGGTCTTGTGTCGATAACGCAACCCATGTCGGGCGACCATGATTACACTGCCCTCCCCGCTCTGTTTGTTCCAATTCCCGTAACAGCGCATTCATTTCTTCTTGCGTTAAAATTCGATGCGCTCGCACCGAACCATAACACGCCATTTTTGCCAAGACTTCGTTATATTCAGTTTGAATGCGATAACTTTCTTCGTGTTCAGCTAAATCTGCCAATACATCACGCACCAATTGTTCACCGTCTGAATTCTGCAATAACGCAGGTTGAGCGCGTAGTAAAAGCGTTTCTAGCGCAATTCGATTTAATTCAAAACCGACTGTTTGAAAAAAATACTCTGAATTTTCAGCCAATTCCGCTTCGGCTTCTGTGACAGTGATTTTTATCGGTAGCAACAACGATTGTGTGGCAATTTTACCGTTGGCATATTGCTGTTTTAATCGTTCAAAAGTGATTCGTTCATGCGCTGCGTGCGTATCAACCAAAACCATCCCAGTTGCTGTTTCCGACAAAATATAAATACCGTGTAAATGCGAAATCGCATAACCTAAAACCATTAAATTTGGATTCGTATCAAACGTTTTTTTATGTTCGGGTGGTGATTCGTTCGACTGAGAATAAAGTGTTTGATAAATTTCAGGTTCTGAAAGGTTTAGCGATTGTTGAAAACGTGGTGAAGTTTGAAATGTGTCAAATTCAATTTCTGAATGCGCTGACAATTCGCCATAATTCGGAATCGTCGGACGCACATTCGCCAAAGCACGTTTCACACACGACATTACAAAATCATGCACCGCCCGACTTTCACGAAATCGCACCTCCAATTTTGCAGGATGTGCGTTTACGTCAACTTCTTCGGGATTGAGCGTCAAATACAATACAAAAATCGGGTGTCGTCCTGAAAAAAGTACGTCTGAATACGCCTGTTTAATCGCGTGCGAAACGGATTTATCTTTGACAAACCGCCCATTCACATAAAAAAACTGCATATCGGTTTGACTACGCGAAAACGTTGGCACGCTAATCCAACCGCTTAACGTCAAGCCCGAAATTTCAAAATCCAAATGCAGTGCGTTATTGATAAAATCAGAACTAAAAATCGACGCGACACGTTGTTCTTGTTGCGACAAATCTAATGCGGGCGTGAGCTTTAAAACTTCTTTTTGCTGGTGAAACAACGTAAAACCCAACGCAAATCGACTCAACGCCATACGTTTTACAATGGTTTCAATGTGACTGAATTCAGTTTTATAGCTTTTCAAAAACTTACGTCGCGCGGGCGTGTTATAAAACAAATCGCACACTTCAACGGTTGTACCTTGTGGGTGTGGCGCAGGTTGAATATCAAAAAATTGTTCCGCACCATCGCTACACACTGACCAGCCATGTGACGTATTTCCACAATGCGAAGTTAATGTTAATTTCGCCACTGAGCTTATACTTGCTAATGCTTCGCCTCGAAAACCCATGCTAGTGACGTGTTCTAAATCGTCCAAATTTGAAATTTTGCTGGTCGCGTGGCGCGATAACGCTAGCGGTAAATCGTCTTTTTCAATGCCCACGCCATCGTCACACACTCGAATTAAACGCAGTCCGCCTTGTTCAATATGAATCGTAATTTGTGTAGCTTGCGCGTCGAAACAATTTTCGAGTAGTTCTTTAACAATCGATGCGGGGCGTTCAATCACTTCACCAGCGGCGATTTGATTAACAAGCTGGGGCGGAAGAATATGAATATACATGCTGTTTTTTAAATAAAAAAGGCGCGAAATTCGCGCCTTTATAATTGATGAATGCGTTAAATTATAACGCTGCAATACGTTGTTGTTCGTTTTTAGGTTGTTTCATATAACTGTGAACCCCCTTTAAAATTGCTGTGGCAATTTTTAATTGATGCCCAGAATTCACTAATTTCAACTCTTCAGCATGATTTGAAATAAACGCTGTTTCGACCAAAATTGACGGAATGTCAGGTGATTTTAGTACCGCAAAAGCCGCTTTTTGTACGGATTCAAAGTGCAATTCAGCGACAGTTTCAAAGTTATGTAAAACTTTATTTGCTAATAATACACTCGCTTCTTGTGTCGCACTTTGTGACAAATCTAATAACACGTTTGTTAAGCCGTTTTCTTCGTCGTTAAGTTGTTCGCCTTCGACTAAATCGGCAGCATTTTCACTATGAGCGTGCCAATACGCGGATTCACTCGATGCGCCACTGGTTGATAACGCATAAACTGATGCCCCACGAACGCCAGTATCTTTAATTGAATCAGCATGAATAGAAATAAATACATCAGCTCTCGCCGCCCGTGCAATATCCATACGTTTGCGTAAACCGACGTAATAATCGCCTTGTCTTACCATGATTGCTTTCATGCCAGTTTGAGCATTAACAAGAGCTTCTAATTTTTTAGAAATTGATAACACCACATCTTTTTCATAAGTTCCACCCGAACCTTGTGCGCCAGAATCATTGCCGCCATGTCCTGCATCAATCGCTACAATGAAAGGTTTTACAGCTTTGCTGTTTGTATCTTTAATGTTTTTTACAGAAATTATTGGTGCATTTGGTTTTTTGATTTCAACTTCTGGAACGACTTTAGAAATTGGAGTGATTTTTAATGGAATTTTTTCAGCGATTGGAACGGTTTTATTGATAGGTTTTGCATCAACTACCGTTGGTTCAACTTTAGCAACTTGATTACTTAAACCTTTATCTAATAATTCCACGACAAATTTATTATTGCCCAATGCGTCAGTGTGTAACGTGGTAGTTTTTGTGGAAAGTGGCTTTTTTAAATCAATGACAATACGCAAATCGGTACTATTTTTAGTTCCAACACGAATGCTAGAAAATAATGGGTGTGAAGCAGGAGGTTGTGATAATTCTTTTGCTGCTACAGCATTAGGTAAATCAATTACCAAGCGTGCTGGATTATCAAAAAATTGTACTTTATTTTGGCTTGCAGATGCACTTACGTCGAGCGTAATGCGTGATTGATCAGGCGTAGTCCAATAACGTAGCGAATTTACGCGTAAAACGTCCTCGGCATAAGCCAAATTCGTCAATCCATATAAATTTAATAAAATAATCAATAATTTCCAATAATGACACATACCATAACCCACCAGTGATAATATGGTTTAAAGTATATCAGTATGTTATTGTTTTTACACGCACTAATTAAGGTGTTTTTATGACACTCAATCCACTTATTTGAAGTAATCGCCCGTCACGCTGAATAGTTAATGAGATATTTACGTTTGCAGCGGGTAAAACCCCCGCACCTTTATCCGCCCATTCAACAAAACACAGCGCATCTTCATTCAAATAATCGTCAATTCCAATCCACTCCAATTCTTCAGAATTCGCAAGACGATACAAATCGAAATGTAAAATTTTCCGTTCATTAACCTCGTATTCTTCAATTAGTGCATACGTTGGACTTTTGATTGCGCCTGTTACACCAGCTGCCCTTAATAATCCACGCACTAATGTTGTTTTACCCGCGCCTAAATCGCCATGTAAAAAAATCAGTGATTTTTTTGGCAGTTGTAACCACAAATCTGCACCAAATTTTTCCGTGGCTTCATTGTCTGATAAAAAAAAGGAATTAGTCATTTTTCACTGCGTAAGTTATCGGATTTTGTGGTGCAGCAACCACTTGATTTCGACCACTTTCTTTCGCTATATATAATGCTTCATCAGCCATTTTAATTGTATTTTTAAAATCTGGGTGTCCATCATGAATTGCCGTACCAACACTAATTGTCAATGCCAACGAAATGTTATGGTTTAATTTAAATTCAAATTTCTCCACCGCAAACCGAACTTTTTCTGCAACGATATTAATTGCTGGTATTTGAACATCAGCAAGAACAATCATAAATTCTTCGCCGCCTAATCGAAATACAAAATCTCCCGCACGAACTTGTTGCGTTAAAATATCAGCCAGCTGCAATAGCACGCGATCACCATTATCATGCCCGTAGGTGTCGTTCACATTCTTGAAAAAATCAATGTCAACCATCACACAACCAAACAAAATGCCATTTTCCAAACTATAACGAGTTTCGTGGCGCATCACAGTTTCTAAATAACGTCGATTAAATAAATGCGTGAGTGGGTCACGTCCGTTTTCTTCTTCGATAGTATCGTTAGCTAAATTATTCAATATCCAAATCGTAGTCGAGATATGTTCATTTAAATGACTTAACGTTTCTTCAATAGCAATTACATTTTTATCAAGCACATGAATACCTAATAAACGCATTTCTTCATCGATATTATCAAGTTGTAAAACCAATGATCGTAGTTCTTTTCTACCCGCTAAAAATAAATGCGCTTTGTGTGATACCCACAGCCCAAAATTTGAATGCCGAATCGTGCCTTGCATACTGGCATCATATTTATTTTGGGTAATTAGCAATAATAAGTTACGCATCCATTCTGAAAGCGATGTGCATAACTTTGAATAATCAAAGGCGAGATTTTGTGATGAAACGTGCAGCTTTAAGGATTCTGCATTTTTTTCGTTAATCATTAAATCATGTTCATAGCTTTCATCAATGATAGCTAAAGCTAAATCAAAAATTTGTCCGCAAAGAATTATGGCATCTGCTAATTCGTCACGCTCTAAATCTGATTCTTTTAAAATAAGAGCAACTTGTAATTTAATCAATCCCATTCCGTAATCAACTAAACTCATTGGCAAATCAATACGAGCATGAATTCGCCCAATTTCCTGCTGATAGGAATAATTTTGGTCTAATTCCTCACTCGTTACGTGATAACTCAGTGAAGTACATATCCATTTTGCTAATGTGCTTCTCAAGCGATTTTTCACTACATCATGATTTAAAAATCGAATTGCCTTTTCATTGTTAAGTAATTGCCGATAAAAATACATGGCAATATCGTCTGCGCGTGGTTGCACCAATACCAAAATTTTTTCAAAAATGGGTTTGTTTTTTTCGGAATATAATTCTTTGAGCGTTTGTTTGTGTAAGAATTCAAAAGGTTTCATATGATTTGCACAGGAATTTCGGTGGCTGTTCGTATAACGTTATTTGTACCATC
Organism: uncultured Pseudomonadota bacterium; assembly: GCA_903847275.1. GTDB lineage: Bacteria > Pseudomonadota > Gammaproteobacteria > Methylococcales > Methylomonadaceae > UBA10906. The sequence goes on along the minus strand of CAINDC010000023.1, from coordinate 3,222 downwards.
AAAATAAACCAATTCAGGATGATAATTTTCAGCTTCTTCGTTAGAAAATTGCGCGTAAGTACAAACAATAATTAAATCACCAACACACGCCAATCTTGCCGCTGCGCCATTTACCGAAAAAGTTTTTGAACCTGCTTCAGCTCGAATTGCATAGGTTGTAAAACGTGCGCCATTATTTACGTTATAAATTTGAATTTGTTCATATTCGCGGATATTCGCTAAGTCCAAAATATCACTGTCAATGGCGCACGAGCCTTCATAACCCAATTCAGATTGAGTCACAGTGGCGCGATGAAGTTTAGATTTAAGTAAAGTAATGTGCATGAGTCACTTAGTAAAAGGGTTAAAAATGCGCTGATTATCTATGAATTGTGCTGTGCGTTCAATTTTCATAAAACGTTTTATACCACTTAACAAAATTTTCAATGCCAACATCTAACGAAGTTTTAGGTAAATAATCAAAATCACGCATTAAATCGCTGACATCAGCATAAGTATCTTGAACATCGCCTGCTTGCATGGGTAAAAGGTTTTTGATCGCCATTTTACCTAAATGTTTTTCAAGCGTTTCAACAAAAGTTAATAACTGTTCAGGCTGACTGTTGCCTATATTATAAATTTGATAATGCGATTTTGCTGGCTTATCAATTACGCGCAAAATGCCTTCTACAATATCGTCAATATAAGTAAAGTCACGACTGTGTTTACCGTAATTAAACAAATCAATCGGTTTCCCAGCCAAAATTTGTCGCGCAAAAATGAATGGTGACATATCGGGTCGCCCCCATTCACCGTAAACCGTAAAAAAGCGCAATCCTGTTGTGGAAAAATCGTATAAATGACTGTAACTATGCGCCATTAATTCATTCGATTTTTTGGTTGCGGCATATAACGAAACGGGGTTATCGACTTTATCGTCAGTCGAAAATGGCAATTTCGTATTCGCGCCATAAACTGAACTCGATGACGCATAAATTAAGTCAATTTGGTTTTGGCGACAGCCTTCGAGAACATTCAAAAAGCCAATTAAATTTGATTCGGCATAAACGTGCGGATTCGTGATTGAATAACGTACGCCTGCTTGCGCCGCTAAATTGACCACTCGCTCGAATTTTTCAGATGCAAATAATTGTTCAATCGCTTCACGATCGGCGATGTTAAGTTGAACAAATTTAAAATTTTCAAATGGGGTTAATCGCGCCAATCGCGCATGTTTTAAAGAAACGTCGTAATAATCATTTAAATTATCCACGCCAATGACTTCATCACCGCGTTCAAGCAAACTCAAACTTAATGCTGCACCAATAAAACCAGCTGCGCCAGTTACTAGAATTTTCATGTTGTTGCCCATTTTGTTAATGCCACATAATCTGTTTTTCCCGTTGCCATGACAGGAATGGCATCGATAAACAAAATCTTTTTCGGTAAATTTATTGCCGCCACACCTTCCGATTTTTTAGCTAATTCGTGCAACGTTGCATCTTTTTGAGTGGTAATTAAAATGATTTGCTCACCTTTTTTCGCGTCTGGCAAACTAATGACCGCATGATGTGCTTTTTCCCACGCTTGCATTGCCAATTGTTCAACAAATGTTAATGACACCATTTCACCGCCAATTTTTGCAAACCGTTTGCTGCGTCCGCGAATATACAAAAAGCCGTCGTCATCAATGTGAACAATATCGCCCGTGTCATACCAGCCCTTCCCGTAAATAGATTCGGTCGGTTGTAACTGCCCAGCTCCGTCTGCCAATAAATAGCCGAGCATCACATTCGCACCACGCAAATGTAATCGACCCGCACCTTCAATACCTTCGACAGATTCTAAACGGTATTCCAAACGTGGTAATAATCGCCCGACTGTTCCGACTTTATAATCCATTGGCGTATTCACAGCGGCAACAGGTGCGGTTTCGGTTGCACCATAACCTTCTAAAATCCGAATCCCAAATTTTTCTGACCACAATTCACGCGTGTTATCTTGTAATTTTTCTGCACCAGCCACTACATAACGCAAATTGTAAAAATCATACGGATGGGCTTTTTTACCATACGCCGCCAAAAACGTATTTGTGCCGAACATAATCGTCGCATTCGTTTCGTAAGCCATTTCAGGAATAATCGAAAAATGTAGCGGTGTCGGATAAAAAAACGTTTTCATGCCATTCAAAACAGGTAACAACGTGCCAATCGTAAAACCAAACGAGTGAAACATCGGCAAGAAATTCAAAATCACATCGTTCGGATTAAAATCAATTCGTGCTGAAACTTGTTGGTGATTCGATAAAATGTTGGTGTGCGAAAGTACAACACCTTTTGGTGTTCCTTCTGAACCAGACGTAAATAAAATCACCGCCGCGCTGTCAGGATTTACGTCATTTTTGTGCCAGAAAGTGACGGTTTTACTCGCTATTGCGCCACGCAATTTATCTGTTAACGAAATCGTTTGCGCCAAATCTTCTAAATAAATCAGTTCAACCTTTTCACTTAATAACATCGCGTCATTTTGTAGTTTTGCTAATTCTACAAATTTACGCGACGTTAAAACGGTTTTAACCTGCGCCGTTTTGCACGCTGAAATCATACCCACTGCGCCTGTTGAAAAATTCAACATCGCTGGCACTCGCTGTTGCTGTTGCAAACCTAATACTACGCACAACGTTTTGCTCGAATTCGGCAAAAGAACACCGACGTTTTCATTCGGTTGCGTAATTTTTTTCAGGGCATTACCAATAATCAACGTCCGTGTAATCAGTGCATCGTAGCTCAACGGTTGACGCTCCAAATCTTCCGCAACTAAATGTTTACCACCGTGAATATGTCGGGCATTTAATAAACTGGCAAAAATAGTTTCGCGCGTTGGACTGGCAATAAACTGCATTTCTGCCATTAAATCCGCCAAAATATGTCCGCTGCTTTTACGGCGATTTTTACCCGTCAGTTCTTTTTGAGCATGAATATGTGTCGGTGGCAAAATCGTTAGTGTAATTTTTGGAAACCAACGTAATCGCACCACGCCTCGCAATTTCGAAAACGGCGTGTATCGCGCCCCAGAAATGTGAATCGGCAAAATCATTGCGTTCGATTTATCCGCAACCATTCCAGTACCATCATAAATTTTCATCAACGAACCCGTCGTTGTGATTCGCCCTTCTGGAAAAATCAAAACTTTGGTGTCGTGTTGCAAATAATGAATTAAATTTTTAAGTGACATCGGATGTGT
>CAINDC010000022.1 GCA_903847275.1 uncultured Pseudomonadota bacterium | reverse complement strand
CAGCCCTTTCAAGGTGTTTTTTACGCATTGCCAGAAAGTCGTTTTAGAGTAGAAACGTGAGGTGTACTTTTATCGAGCTTTATGTCCACTTTTGGTTTTTTTACCCCTCGTTTGTTTTTCTTGAATTTCGCTAAATTACAAGATTTAGCCAAATCGACCAGTAATACCGCTATCTGAGCAATCGATGCTTCTCTAAAAACAGCCCAATCTTCATACATAACCGCGATCATCATTCCACTGTAAATGGCTCGAATATCACTTGCGATGTAGTATTCTGAAACCTCTTCTTTGATGTTAGTTTCAGGATGAGCCGCTCGTAGTGCAGCCATCACAACCGCATACAAATTGAATGCGACCAATGCCAAAGAAAAACCAAACATCGCCGCTTTTGGATAACCTAAACTATTGATTTCAGAATTTAAATGTCCTTCTATGCGCTGAAAAGCCGTTTCAATTCCCCATCGTTCGCGATACAACTCAGCGATTTTGAGTGCGTCCGCCGTCTCTTTTTTAAGAATGGTTAAGATTCGAATTTCATCGTCATCGTTGCGTGTTTTTTTGTTTAATTTTACGATGATGCGACGCGCTTTATATTCAACTCCCGTCGCTGATTTGAGCATCACGGCTTGTTCAAAAACATCACCTGTTTCGCTTGTGCCAATCAATACGCGGTCTTCAAGCTCGATAACAGGCATTTGTCCATGTTCACGAATAAGAAAAAATGCCTGCCGTTCATAAATACCAAATAAAAAATCCTGCGTACAAAAATTTCTGTCGGCAATCCACAAATCCTTATGCATCACGGTTTCCAAGACTTTATCTAGCAAACTACGTTCTTGCGCGTGTCCATCTTCACAAGGAAACATATCAATCGCTAAGTCCAATTGCGGATCAAACACAACCAGCGATTTTCCTGGCAATGCGCCTGCTTTCGTATCGCGCAAGACTTTCAAACGATGATGCGTTGCTTCAATGCAGTTGCCATCGAGTAATTTGGTTCGATAACCAGGCAAAAGTGCAGGTAATTCGCCTTTCATTTTCCGAATGATGGCTTCGGATTCTTTGGCAACGTGACGCACCAAAGCGGAGGAGGTTTCTGTCTTCATGCCATTCAATTTGTTGTAGAGTGATGCCACTGAAACTGTGATGTTTTCTGTATTTCGATAGGCAACATGAACGCTAGCTCGCATTTGGCAAACCACTTCCAGCATTAGCGCGACTACCGTTGAAAACAACAGCTCGCCTGTATATTGCCGCCCTCGATTGGCTTCAAACCAAATATTTAATTTTTCTTCGTTTAATATCTGTTCCAGTAAGCCTTGAACCATTACAGTTACAGGACTTCTGTTGATAAATTTTTGTAACACGTTGCTGAATGCTGTCATTTTGAAATTAGCAATTATCCTCTAAAAACACCTTGAAAGGGCTGATCCGCACACTTCAAATCACGCTTTAATCCGTATCAACGCCTCCACCCCAACCACATGATTCACACAAAATACTTTCATCTGTCGTAACTACTCAGCCCCCCACCAAAATCAAAGGGCATCCACGAAAAGACGAAGTTAACGCCTCGAGCATATTGTGACCTTGTTTTTTAGCCGACGAGAGGTAGCTGCGAATCCGAAAGAATAGACGCGCACCGAAATTTG
>CAINDC010000021.1 GCA_903847275.1 uncultured Pseudomonadota bacterium | reverse complement strand
TTTAGGTTCAGTGTTGAGCGTGTCGAACAACAACGTTAATGCGCCGTGCAAATCTGAGCCGTCGATTTTGGTGTGATTGTGCAGGTAATTTAAAAATGCGCCGTTTTCTCCGAATAATCCTGTGTCTTCGGCGAATAAACAAAACAACAAACGGACTAAATAGTTTTCTAAATCTTTGCCGTCATAACCTGTTTTTTTGATTTCATCGTGTAAGTCCGCCATTTTTTCAGCGGCTTTTTCGTTGATTTTCTGCTGGTTTTCAATCGCAATCCGTTCGTAGCCTGCCAAAAATTGAAAATGGTCGATTTTTTGGGCTAAGTCGGCGAGTTTGATTTTTACGGGTTCGGCGTGTGTTTCGAGGTTGTAAAGATGCAGGTTTTGAAAATCGCTCACCAACACGGAGCGCGGCAATTCTTCATTTTTCAAGCCGTGAAAATACTCGGTGGCTTGAATATAGGCTTTGTCTAAATCTTCGCCTGCTGATTTCATTTCAACCAGCAACAAGCTCGGAATAAAAGCGTCAATTCGTCCGCGTTTGCCGCCTGATTTTTTTACCCGCGTTTCAAAATCTAACAAACGGCGGTGGTCAATCCCGAAGATTTCACAAAAATCGGTAACAAATCGTTGCGCCTGTCCCATTTCATAACTAGCGGTTTCAAATTGTTTAGAGAATTTCGCGGCGCGGTCGCGTTGGGTGTCGATGCTGATTGTAGTCATTATTTTCTTATGATTAAGTGCATGAATGAGCGAGCGCAGTGAGCGATTGCGAGCGGAACGAGCGCAGCGAATGAATGCACTTTTAAATTTTATTCATTTCTCGAACGACTTTAAGTTCTCCACGCAGTTCTCCTACTTCACCATCTTTTAAGCGTAAAGCATCTTTTAGCTGTTGTAATTCGTTTTTAAGTTCAATTTGTTTCGATTCTACAAAATCAAGTGTCATTTGCTGTTTTTGGGTTTGTAGCGTTAATTCTTGGTTTGTTTCTGTTAGTGCTGCGTTTTTTATTGTTGATTCGTTTAACACGCTTTCTAATCGTTCAATTTCGGTTAGTGCTTCGTCACGTTCAGATTGAATAGCGTTTATTTTTTGTTTTTCGTCTTCGGGTTGCTTGTTTGCAATTTTTTCTGTTATCAGACTTTCAAACTCTCTCCACAACGAATTAGTGAATTTTTCAAAGATAGCATTAACATCTTTTGGCATTTCAAGCGCAACTGCTTTGAGTTGTTCTTGTTGTTGAGATTCTCTCCATTTTCTCAATGCTGGCGAAATGGTAGCGAACGAACCGCCTCCGATTTCTTGTCTAATCGCTTCCATAGTTGGTTTTTTGCCGTCTGCTTGTAATCTGCTCGCCGCTTCAACGATTCTCTGTTCTTTTGTTGACATTTTTAAATTTCCTTTTGTATTTGCTTGTATTATTTTGTATATATTAATTTTAAAAATACAAAAATTCAAATGAAATCACATAAATTGTATTTTTATATAACAAAATATACAACGAAATACAAAAAATATACAACGAAATGCGGTGGAAAATTGCACAAAAATAGCTATAAGCCGCATTTTTTCTGAAATTTTTTCACACACTCAGTTTTGACTTGTTTTTGATTGCTTGTTACAGAAATTCAAGATTTGTTAACGCATAACGAAGTAACGGCGCGTGAAATATTTTTCACACTGGTGGTGCGGATGCCTGCAGCAAGGAGCGGCTCGTTTAGAGCGACGACGCGAGGACAGTACAAACCACCAGTGTTTAATGTTTTCTAGCTTGTTTGTTGGTAGGTGGCTTATAATTTCACGCAATGTTTGGCGGTCTAACGCTCCGAAATGCGAAAATCCTCTCCTGATAGTTCCAAGCACAAACCGAATAAAAGGCGGCGTTGTATTCTGAGTTCAGAGGCAGAAATTTAATTTTTGTATTTTTTAAATTTTGCTCGGATTAACTCATGAACATTTCACCAGCTCCAACCATCCAAACGGATGACGTTTCAATTTCTTTCTTTTCTGGTTTTGAAGTAACAGGTTCGCCAGAATTCTTAAAAAATTTTAGTCCTGACCTTTGGGCATTAAAAAATTCTTCTCCTCCTTCCTGCACAGAAAAAAATCGAGCAAAACGCGCTCGGAAAAAATCCAAAAAATAGCAGTTCAATTTTTCACTTTTTCGGTTCAAATCGTAGTGGAATTTTGGTTAAAAAAGGGCTGAAAAAAGGGCTGTTTTCCTTTCATTTATACTTAAGGGATAACTCGAGGATTTTTCATCTGTTTTCAAACTGCTTTCCCGCCACTAACGGCGTGCTTTTGATGGGCTTTTTTTCTTTTGATTTTTGTTAAATGAAATTCTGGACAAAGAAATGCCCCTGAGCTATGATTTGGTCATCTACTACACAAATAAAACTAGGGGCTTTCTTTTATGGAATCTTGCAATTCCGATAACTCAATTTTAGTCTTTTCTGATGATGAAAAGCAATCACAATTTTTATCTGATGTTTCGCCCAATGACAAACCTTGGGACAGAAACAAAGTTTTTTGTGGCGGTGTTTCTGCTCCACTGCTTGCCAGTGAAAAACTAAGTCATCAAAAACAAGGCAAACGAATTAATGAATGTTCGCAGAATCTTGAATTCGGTTGGGTTTTAGTTTCAACAAAAACAGGCGAAGTTAAGCTCCGATTAAAATATGCACAATTTTGTCGGGTTCGGTATTGTCCAATCTGTCAGTGGAGACGCGCTCTTATGTGGGTTTCACGGTTCTTTGATGCGTTTCCGCGCATTTATGCGGCTCATCCTGAGATGCGTTACATCATGCTCACATTGACCGTTAAAAACTGCGCTATCACCGACTTACGGTCTACTGTTAATCAAATGTCAAAGGCTTGGGAGCGTTTAACGAAACGCAAAGATTATACAGCTCTGGGCTTTGTGCGTTCTCTCGAAGTTACTCCAGAAAAAGACCTTTATCTGAACAGTAAAGGCGAAAAATCTGACACGCCAAAAAAAGGCTTTTCGTTAATTCGCAAAGCTCGTCCGAAGTATAGTCACCCGCATTTTCACATTCTCTTAGCTGTTCCGCCTTCGTATTTCAGCAGGAATTATCTTTCAAAAGACAAATGGGCGGCTCTTTGGCAAGACGCAATGCGTCTTGATTACAAGCCTGTTTGCGACGTGCGAATCGTGAAAGAAAAAGTAAAAAAAGAAAAACTCGTTGAAGATTTGCCGTTATCCGAAATGGAAAACACAACGCCTGAACCTATGAAAGCCTTGATGTCCGCAATTACAGAAACCATCAAATACACCACGAAACCCGCCGATATGGTGAAAGAAAAAGCGTGGTTGTTGGAAATGGTTGACCAAATGCGAAACGTTCGGGCGGTTGCTCTTGGCGGCATCTTCAAGCGGTTTTTGAAAGAAACCGAAACGGAACAGGATTTAATCACGGCTTCGGAAACGGACGTTGAGAAAGTCGTTACTAACGAGGGTGGGATTCATTTTGGTTTTCGCCGTGACGTTAAACGCTATCAACGTTTTTATCCGAATCCCGAAAAAGAGCTTAAAGAATCAATAGAAAATCAAAATGCAATTCGATTGCCAGTAATAGAATCGGCGACCGAAAGGATTGCAAAAGATAAATTTTCTCGTGAGGCAGCCGAATTGCAACGGCGCGACCTTGTACGACTAACAGAATCGCCTAAAGTTGCGGTTAAATCATGTGAGAATTTCGCTTTGTCGGATGAAATGCTTGCTTTGTCTAATGAGCTTCGAGCGGTTGTGACTTCGGGTAAAAAAATCAAAGAGCATCTCGAATTAGACAAAAGAAAAATATATCAAGCTGTTAAAAATCCAATACAGAACGAATTAGCAGATGATTTAAACGACGTTTTTTCTTTTGGCAATGCGCCCGATTATGGCGAATACGATTAGAATGCGTTTTTTTGATTTGCTGTTACGAGCTTCAAGTTTGTTTTTCTGTACGTTAAAACATCTTGATGTTTGTACAGTATTCAAGATGTTTTAACTTTGCGTTGTTTTGGTTTAAAAAAATGCAATTTTAATCAACACACCCGCGCTTATGCTGCAAATTGCCAGTAATGCGCGATTGGTGATTTTTGTCATTTGAATATCTTGCTGCATCGTTGAAAGTTGCGTCATGATTTTAAGTTCTAAATCTTTAATATCACGGCGTACCAGCTCAATTTTTAAATCGGTTTCTTTTGCTCGTAGTTCTAAATCTTGACTGGTCGTAACATCGTCTAGCCGATAATCATGTTTGGCTTGCTCAATAGTGGCTGTTGATGCTTTGCCCTGAATGTTGGCGATAACTTCTGCTTGTTGTTCTGTGAAACCCGCGCCTTTGAGTTCGTTATAAAATTCGTGAATGTTTAATGCGTATGCCATAAATTCTCTTGTTTATTTTTTATTTAGTTCAGTTTCTATCAACGGCGAAACCAATGTCTGATATTTTTCAAATAAAAATATCTATAATTTTGCCATCATTCATTTTCAAAATATTTTCTATGTCTATCAAATTCAATCCAGAGCAAGGTTTAATCGTCATTTGTGATTTCAAAGGTTTTGTACCACCTGAAATGGTTAAACGTCGCCCTGCGGTTGTGATTTCACCGCGACTTCGTCAACGTTCTGGTTTATGTTCAATTGTGCCATTAAGTACAACGCCTCCCACGCCAATTATGGCTTTTCACCACAAACTTTATATCGAACCGCCTTTGCCAGAGCCTTACAACGCAAAATTTCATTGGGTTAAAGCTGACATGATTTACACCGTTTCATTTGATAGATTATCAATGCCTTTCGAGGGCAAAGATGCAAGCGGCAAGCGCATTTACATTCAGCACGTTATTGACAAATCAGACCTGATAAAAATTCAACAATGCGTGTTGCACGGCTTAGGATTAACCGCGTTGACAGATTATCTTTAGCTGTTACACTTCAATCGTTCCCGCTCTGCAAACGCATCGGGCTTAAATCCATGTCAAGGCATGGTCGCAGTGCAAGTGGAGATTGCAATCCCGCACAGTGTCTAACAAGGTTCAACGTCTTTTGGTGTTGAACCTTTTGCTTTTTTAGCCCTTTGAACTTTTTCAACTTCCACCAACGGAGCAACCAACTCCTGATATTTCTCAAACAAAAACGCCACTCGTGCCGCGTCGTCTTTTTTGCCTTTGAAGTTGTAAGCAGAATCAACGGCTTTATCTAATTCATTATGTGCTTTGACTAAATTCGCTGGCATCGTCAACGGGTTGTACAAATCCGCAAGCGTTGAATTTTCATGCACTGCACGCGCATCTAAAACGGCTTGCGCTTTGGTTTCAATCGCCGCAATTTGTTTTGCGGTGGGTGTTGGAAACGGGAAATTGTTATAAACAATGCCTGCTGAATATCTGTAACCGTTGCCTAATCTGCCGCAAACGGTACGATTCCAAGCGTTATGAAAACTGCTAGAAAGAACGCCGAAGTTGTAAAGCTCTGCATTGGCGACGATAAAAAGTAAATCGCTTGATAATGTTTCGGGTTCTATAAAACCTATCGGAATGAATAAGCGATTTTCAGATGAAACTTTCGGGACAACTAAATAACGATTCTGCGGCATAAATTCAACGTGAAAACGTGTCGGTGTTGCGGCAATTTTTCGCGTTGGTTCGCTTTTGCTGGATTCTCTAAATTGTTTTACTGCCGCGATTCTTGCCAACGATAACGGCATTTTGGTTAATTCATTTGGTGCAATATCGCCCAACCACAAACACCAACGCTCATAACCATTCAAAAATTCGTCAGCACCTAACCAACGTTTAAAAAACGATTCGCTTGCGGGTTCTTTGGCAATGAATTCGGCTTTTTCTTCGGTCGTAAATAAATAATTGCCGCCGTCGATGGGTTTATTGCCGATGCCGATTTTTGGCACATTGCAAAGCGGCTTGCTTCGATTTTCAAGTAACACATTCGGCGCGTCGGTCAAATACGGATTGATGTTTTTAGCTTCGGTTTTTACTTCGTCGTTAAAAATAAAACGCTGTTCGGGTTCATTCAAACCAAAACCAACAATGATGCAATGCACAGCGGCAACGCCTCGCCCTTCGTTGCTCCATTTGAAAGTTCGATAAGCAAAGCGAATTTTTACGCCTTGCGCGAGCAAATACGACCATAAAACGCCGACTTGTTCACCTTGGCAAATGCTGTTTGTTGAAACGAAAGCGGCGGCAATCTTCGGATTTTGTTTGATGTATTCGGTTGCTGTGACGTGCCACGCGGCAACGTAATCAAGCAAGCCGCCGTTTTTGAGTTTGCCGAATATCGGTGCAATGTCGGCACGTTGCGAATCGTTCATCATTTTTGCGCCGATAAACGGCGGATTTCCCATGATGAAACTGCACGCTTTCGGTTTGATGACGCTTTGCCAGTCGAGTTGTAGCGCGTTGGCGTGAACGATGTTGGCTTTTTTAACGAGCGGAATGCGGTTGAAATAATTACCGAAGGCTTTGCCGACTTCTAAATTCATTTGATGGTCAACGAGCCACATCGCAACGGTGGCAATGTGTGTCGCGCTGTCGTCGATGTCGATGCCGTGAAATTGGTGGACGTTGCATAAAATCAGCGTTTCGCCCACGTCGATTTGTTCTTTCAATTTGTCGCCGTAAATTTTTTTGATGACTTCGATTTCAAGCAAGCGCAATTCTCGGTACGCCACGATTAAGAAATTGCCACAACCGCACGCGGGATCAAAAAAGTTGAGTTTTGCTAATTTTTCATGAAAGGCGGGGAGTTTTGCTTTTTGGCATTTCTCAAATTCGGCGCGTAAATCGTCCATAAAAAGCGGGTTAATGGTTTTTATGATGTTCGCGTCGCTGGTGTAATGTGCGCCAAACTCGCGCCGTTTCTTGGTTTTGGCTTTTCCCGTGTCTTCTTCGTCGTGCATCACGGCTTGAAACAATGAGCCAAAAATAGCGGGGCTGATGTCGCTCCAATCAAGATTTGCACATTCGATTAACGTGTTGCGTGTGGCTTCGTCGAAATAGCACGGGCTTAAACCGCCTTGAAATAACGCGCCGTTGATGTACGGGAATTTTGCGAGGTGTTCAGGTAAATTTTTAGCACGTTTTTTAGGTTCAGTGTTGAGCGTGTCGAACAACAACGTTAATGCGCCGTGCAAATCTGAGCCGTCGATTTTGGTGTGATTGTGCAGGTAATTTAAAAATGCGCCGTTTTCTCCGAATAATCCTGTGTCTTCGGCGAATAAACA
>CAINDC010000020.1 GCA_903847275.1 uncultured Pseudomonadota bacterium | reverse complement strand
TCGAGCTGAAAAGTTTTCTTTATGCAATTACGATTCCGACATACAAAACGTTGTTTTCCCTTTGCATCCATACCATGTTTTACGACATCCGTTTGTCTACACATCGGGCATTTCACTTCAATCATCGCCATTTTCAAATTCTTCTTTCAAAATGAAGATATTTTTACAGAAAATTTCAGGGGCATCCACAGAATTGAAACACCTCCCATTCGTTTTGGGTGTTATTTATACACCAACGCCGTTTTGAGAAAATATTTATGACTTTTTTAAAATACACCATACAACTGGAAACCCTTAAAGCCCAAGGCTTATATCGTTCCCACCGAATTATCGATGATAAAACGGTTTTAAATTTTTGCAGCAACGATTATTTAGGGCTGGCAAAAAATGAAACCGTCATTTCCACATTTAAAAACGCAGCAGATAGTTATGGTGTGGGCAGTGGCTCGGCGCATTTAATTTGCGGACATTCCCTCGCACATCATGCTTTAGAAGAAGAACTCGCCGAATTTACAGGACGAGAACGCGCGTTATTATTTTCGACAGGCTATATGGCAAACGTCGGAACAATAAACGCATTGGTTCAACGAGGCGATTTTGTTTTTGAAGACAAACTCAATCACGCTTCTTTACTCGATGGTGGTTTATCGTCGGGCGCAAATTTTAAGCGTTATCCACACGCTGATTTGGAACGACTCGAAAAATTATTATCAATCGCTAGTGGACAAAAGTTAATTGTGACTGATGGCGTTTTTAGCATGGACGGTGACGTTGCACCATTACGCAAATTGGCAATTTTAGCGAAGCAAAACGCGGCATTATTAATGGTTGATGACGCGCACGGCTTTGGTGTTTTAGGTAAAACAGGCGGTGGTTTAGTTGAAGAATTAAATTTAACGCAAGAGGATGTGCCGATTTTAATGGGAACATTAGGCAAAGCATTTGGCACATTTGGCGCGTTTATCGCGGGCTCAGAAACGTTGATTGAAACCTTAATCCAATCTGCCAGAACGTATATTTATACAACGGCATTACCGCCTGCCATTGCCGAAGCCACTCGCGCCAGTTTGAAAATTGTCATTGCCGAAACGTGGCGCAGAGAGAAATTGCAGGTGTTGATTTCGCAATTCAAAACGGGCGCAGTACAGTTAAATTTACCATTAATGCCGTCGGATTCGCCGATTCAACCCTTGTTAATTGGTGATAGTTTTCGTGCCACGGAATTAAGTCAGCAACTTTTAGAGGCAGGTTTTTTAGTTAGTGCGATTCGCCCACCGACTGTGCCAAAAAATAAAGCGCGTTTGCGAATTACACTTTCTGTCTTACATGAATTTGAAGATGTGACACGATTGCTTGAAGCGTTAGATCGATTACTAAAATGCGGATAGTCCCCACAAACCATGCAGGTGGAGGTGTTTCAATTTTGTGGATGCGCCTGAAATTTTCTGTAAAAATATCTTCATTTTGAAAGAGGAATTTGAAAATGGCGATGATTGAAGTGAAATGCCCGATGTGTAGACAAACGGATGTTGTAAAACATGGTATGGATGCAAAGGGAAAAACAACGTTTTGTATGTCGGAATCGTAATTGCATAAAGAAAACTTTTCAGCTTGAATATGAATTCAACGCTAAATACGAATGTACCACTGAAAAGATTATCGATCATGCGATGAATGCGAATGGTATCCGTGATACTGCGCGAATACTGAAGATTAGCCCAACAACGGTTATCGATCGTCTAAAACAACAAGCTGACAAACTTGTTCAATTTAATGTGAACTATTTGAATTCTCTTACACCCGAGGACAAAAAGAAAATTAGACCTAAAATGTGTATTGTGCAAGAAGCCGAGGCAGATGAAATGTGGAGTTACGTTGGTAAAAAAG
>CAINDC010000019.1 GCA_903847275.1 uncultured Pseudomonadota bacterium | reverse complement strand
ACAGGATTTTGCAAGTTTGAAAATCGCTGAAAATTTGCTCAAAATTCCTTTGCCTCTCACACCCGAAACCGAAAGCCAGTTGATTTCAATCCCTGCTTCAGGAATTACACGACTTTCTAAACCAGATTTTGTACCTAACCATGAAACTTGCCAACCTTGACTTTGCAAAAATTGCGCGACCGCGAGCGCAGGAAAAATATGCCCCCCCGTGCCGCCTGCCATAATCACAATGCGTTTAGTCATGCCAATAACCTTTTGGTAAATTTGCGTTATATTCGGTTACTTCGTGATGAATGCGGAACAGTAATGCCACCGCACAACACATAATCATCATACTGCCACCGCCGTAACTCATCAGCGGCAATGTTAAACCTTTTGTTGGCAATAAACCCATATTCACGCCCATATTTACAAATGCCTGAAAGCCAAACCAAATACCCAAACCATAAGCAACAAAGGCTGAAAAACGTTCACCGATTTTTTCAGCGGCAACCCCGATAGCAAAGGCTTTCCAAACAAATGCCGCGAATAAACCAATAATTGTCACCACGCCGACTAAGCCTAATTCTTCTGCAACAACTGAAAACAAAAAATCGGTATGTGCTTCGGGCAAATAAAATAATTTTTGCAAACCATTTCCCAAACCCACGCCAAACCATTCACCACGCCCGAAAGAAATTAACGCTTGAACAAGTTGAAAACCTGTTTTGAGCGGGTCAGCCCACGGGTCTAAAAAACTGGTAACACGTTGCCAGCGATATGGTGAAAAATATACAAGCATCGCGGCTAACGTGCCAACTACTGAAAGTAATGCGCCAAATTGTACAAGTCGTGCGCCCGCCAAAAACATGATGCCCATTACAATCATCAGCATCACGACCGCAGAACCAAAATCAGGTTCGAGCAACAACAAAAAACTAACTACAGCAAAAATCCCCAGTGGTTTTAGCAACGCCGTTGATGATTCTTGAACGTCTTTTTGGTTTTTTGTGATGTAATGTGCCATGAAAATGACGGTAAAAAATTTTACAATTTCAGACACTTGTACTCGGAAACCTGGGATATTTAACCAGCGTGTACTGCCGTTCACCTTTACTCCCAAACTTGGAATTAACACGACAATTAGTAACGCTGCGCTAAATAAAAATGCTTTACCGCCATATTCTTTCCAAAAATGCATCGGGCGATAAGCCACGAATGTCGCGACCACTAAGCCAAAAATCATGTGGAAAAATTGCCGCGTCGGATAATAAAATAAGTCGTCGTTCATTTTCGCGCCCAAATGCAACGATGCTGACGACACCATCACAAAACCAATCAGCAACAAACTAAAGCTCACACACGTCAATGCCGTGTCAGTGTGCAATTTGAATCTAAAAGGGACTGGTTTATCGCGGCGTTTCACGCGGGTAACGCCTCAATCGCGGCGGCAAATTGATTGCCTCGATCTTGATAATTTTTGTATTGATCTAAACTCGCGCAAGCGGGTGATAATAAAACCGTGTCGCCTGATTTGCCAACGTGTGCCGCAATCGCAGCAACTTCTTGCATATCTTGCGCGTGATACGTTGGCACAATTTCAGACAATTGATTGATTGCCACTTCAATTTGCAGTGCATCCTTGCCAATTAAAATCACGGCTTTTGCTTTTGCTTGAATTACGGGCGCAAGTTCATTCATGTCTTGTCCTTTACCTTCGCCACCTGCGACCAAAATTACTTTTTCGTCGTAACCTTCTAACGCGGCAATGCACGCGCCGATATTTGTGGCTTTGGAATCATTAACCCAGTTAATGCCATTTTTGGTGCTGATTTTTTCCATTCGATGATGCAAGGCTTTGAAATACTTTAACGCTTCACACATTTTTTCTGTGTTTAAACCAATCGCCGTACCTAACGCTAATGCAGCCAACGCATTTGCGGCATTATGTTTGCCCTCAAGCGGAAAATCAGAAAGCGACATCAAAGCGTTTTCGTCGTGCATCAAATTATTATCAGCTAAATAAAAATCGGCTTTTTGTTTGACTGAAAAAGTCAGCGTTTTGCGATTTTCATCACGCATGGCTGAAACCATTGCATCATCAAGATTTAACACCATCACGCCGTTGCCACTAAAAGCAACTTCTTTTGCTTGTGCGTAATTGTCTAAATCATCGTGACGATCTAAATGGTCAGCAGAAATGTTCAAAACCGTTGCGGCGGCGGCATTTAAAATATGCGAGCGTTCAAGTTGAAAACTCGATAATTCCAAAACATACAAATCAGCTTTCGGATCGAGTAAATCTAAAGCGGGTTTGCCTAAATTTCCGCCCACACCAACATGTTTTCCACACGCTCTCGCCATATCGCCCAGCATGGTAGTGACGGTACTTTTACCATTTGCGCCTGTAATGCCAACGATTGGTACGTTCACAACTGCTGCAAATAAATCAATATCGCTAACGAGTTTCGCGCCAGAATTTAAAGCGTCTGCAATTGTTGGTTCAGAAAGCGCAACACCAGGACTGACAATTAAATGTGTTGCGCCTTTGAATGTGTCAAACGTGAAAGCAGTTTTTCGGCTGTCAACAGTTGCAAACGGCAAATCGTGCGCTCGCAAAAAATTTGCAACCGACGTTCCCGTAATGCCTTCGCCGACCACGATAATTTTTGAATCAGACGTTAAATCGAATTTTTCTTTTAAGATATTTTGCACTAGATCATCTCGATTATTGGGAATAATAACCATCTACAACAGACTGTCTCAACCCATGTTGATTACACATGGCTGTTAAAGCTAAATTTAATTTCTCTGATTTATATACTTGATTCGATGATGAAGTAGTACCAGCTTTCATTTTCTTTTTGTTTTTATAAACAAAAAATTCATGACCTATTGGATAAGCACCAGGTAATTCACTATATAAAACCGCTTCATTTACAGCATCTTTCAGGAATGTTGCATCTATTGTAAATTTGGTACTTGTTGAGATTATTGTTTTGCTGTTTTTCTTAAATTGATTTTTATCAATGTCAGTATAATTAGCTGCTTGTAGCGCAGCCTGAGCAGCAGCATCGTCGTAATCATATTTGTTTAAATTAACAGTTGCTTTTCCGTTGTCATATATTTTGCAATTTGCTTCATAGTGAGTTGATAACTCTCCAGGAGTAGTCGCAGACATGAACATTGGTTCTTGATAAGTTGCTTCAATCATCAACGTTTCCGCACCATTGGCAGCTAAAGAAATACCTGACATTGCAAGTAAAAGTGCTAATTTTTTTATCATAAATTCCTCTTTAATTTTAAAAGTTATCTCAACTTCAATGTTGCTAAACCAATCAACACCAAAATCACAGTGATAATCCAAAAACGCACAATCACGCGCGGTTCAGGCCAGCCTTTGAGTTCAAAATGGTGATGAATCGGAGCCATTCTGAAAACGCGTTTGCCTGTGGTTTTGAACGAAATCACTTGAATCATCACCGACAACGTTTCCATTACAAACACGCCGCCCATAATCACGAGGACGATTTCTTGGCGAACCAAAACTGCTAATACACCCAATGCTGCACCTAAAGACAATGCGCCTACATCACCCATGAAAACCATCGCGGGATAAGTGTTGAACCACAAAAAACCTAACCCTGCGCCGACTAATGCCGCGCAAAAAATAACTAATTCGCCCGCGTGCGGCAAAGACGGAATTGCCAAATACTGCGAAAATGTCGCGTGTCCCGACAAGTAAGCAAATACGCCTAAACCTGTCGCTACCATGACCGTCGGCATAATCGCCAAACCGTCTAATCCGTCGGTTAAATTTACTGCGTTGCTCGTGCCGACAATTACAAAATAGACAAACACAACATAAAACCAACCCATATCAAAGAATACATCCTTGAAAAACGGCACAATCAATTGCGTTTCAGCAGGCAAGCTTGCCGTTTTAAACAAAAATAATGCCGCCGCAAAACCAATAATGGATTGCCACAAATACTTTGACCGTGCCGAAAGCCCGTCGCTGTTGCCTTTAATAACCTTGCGATAATCGTCAATAAAACCAATCACGCCATAACCGAGCGTTACCAACAAAATCACCCAAATATAGCGATTGCTCAAATCTGCCCATAACAAAGTCGTAATCGTAATCGCCACCAAAATTAACGCGCCACCCATCGTCGGCGTACCTGCTTTTTCATAATGACTTTGCGGACCAAGTTCACGAATGCTTTGTCCGATTTTTTCGCGACTCAACTTACGAATCATCCATGGACCAATCATAAATGAAATAATCAATGAAGTTAGTACCGCCAAAATCGCGCGAAACGTCAAATAATGGAAAACGTGAAAACCACTGTCGAAGCTGTTTAAGTAATCGGCGAAATAAAATAACATGACTTAAAATCCTGTAGTTTCAACTAAAGCGGTTGTGATATTTTCCATACGTTGTGATCGTGAGCCTTTGATTAAAATAGTTTCATTGCCAGTTAATTCTGGTGTTAACGTGGCTAGTAATTCAGTTTGTGATGTGAAATGTTGAGCGTTTGCACCAAAAGCAGCGACAGTTTTTTTGGTTAATTCGCCGACAGCGAATAACCGTTTTACGCCGATATTTTTTAGATTTTCACCCATTTCAAAATGTAATTGTTCCGTATTTTCACCCAATTCACCAAACGCACCCAAGATTACCCAATGTTCGCCATCGCATTTTGCTAAAACGTCCAACGCGGCTTTTAATGACGCAGTGTTAGCGTTGTAAGTGTCGTTAATAATCGTGCTGCCGAAATTGCCGCGCAAAAATTGCATTCGACCTTTTACAGGCGACATCGATTCTAAACCTTGCTTAATTTGAGCTAACGAAATACCAATTTCCAATGTTGCTGCGGTTGCCGCGAGCGCATTTAAAACATTGTGATTTCCTGCCAACGGCAAATTTATGCTGATTTCTTCATTAGTCGTTTTCAGATTAAAGCGTGTTATAAATTGGTGATTTTCGATTTTTACATCGATATTTTCAGCACGAACATTTGCATTTTCATGCAAACCAAACGTGATGATTTTTCGTGAACCCGCAAGATTTTGCCAATAATCAAAAAACGCATCGTCTGCATTTAAAACTGCCACACCATTTGGATTTAGCGTTTCAATGATTTCACCTTTTGCACGCGCCACGCCATTCACATCACCAAAACCTTCTAAATGTGCTGCGCCAACGTTGGTAATAATTGCCACATCGGCTTTTGCAAAATAGCTGGTGTAAGCGATTTCGCCAATATGATTTGCGCCCATTTCAATTACCGCATAATGATATTCTGGCGACAATTTTAATAATGTCAAAGGCACGCCAATATCGTTATTTAAATTACCTTGCGTAAAAAGTACTGAATCATTCACGCTTAAAATTGCCGCTAGCATTTCTTTTGTTGTTGTCTTGCCGTTACTTCCAGTTACGCCAATGACTTTTAATGCCGTTTTTTTTCGCCACGATCCAGATAATTCCCCTAAGGCTAAGTGTGAATCGTTAACTATAATTTGCGGCAAATTTGTTTCTACTTTTTTATGTGTTAAAAGTGCAACTGCGCCAGCTTGTTCAGCTAAATGAAAAAAATCATGACCATCGAAATTTTTACCTTTAATCGCAACATAAAGTTGCCCCAATTTTAATGTACGGGTGTCAATACTTACCCCCTTTACAATAGCATCTGCACCAACCAATTTACCATTTACACAAGCGGCGATTTCGCTCAAATTCATTTCAATCATACAACGCCAATATCTCACGCACACAGTGTGCGTCGCCAAAAGGAAATTTTACGCCGTTAATTTCTTGGTAGTCTTCGTGACCTTTGCCCGCAATTAAAACGCAATCTTGCGCGGTGGCTTTTTCAATTGCATTACGAATGGCTTTGGTTCGGTCGTGAATAATTTTGGCTTCATTGTTAAAAAAGCCGCCTAAAATATCTTTCACAATTTCTTCGTTCGATTCAAAACGCGGGTTGTCATCGGTGACAATCACCCAATCGGCAAATTGTTCAGCGACCTTTCCCATTTGTGAGCGTTTGCCTTTGTCACGATTTCCGCCGCAGCCAAAAACTACGCCTAATTTCCCCATTGTGTGCGAGCGTAAACTGCGTAAAACTTTTTCGAGTGCGTCGGGCGTGTGGGCGTAATCAACAATAATCAACGGCTGATTATTTTCGCCGCCAAAACGTTCCATTCGTCCATCGACGGGTTTTAAATTGGTTAAACGTTTTGCAGCCTCTTCAAGTTCAGTGCCTGATTTCAACATAACTGCTAACACGCACAACACGTTTTCTAAATTAAAAAGTCCGATTAGTGGAACGTATAAAACACATTTTTGATTTCGCCAAAATACGTCACATTGAATGCCACTTAAATTTAATTCTATGTTTTTCGCGCTTAATGTTTGACCTTGTAGCGATTGTTTGGCTTGCGTTGTCACGCCGATAATTGCTACGTTTTCAGGAATCGAGGCAAGAATTTTGTCGCTGACTTCGTCGTCTAAATTGATAACTGCAAATTCCAAAAGTGGCGCGTCGAACAGTTTTAATTTGGTTTCTAAATACGCTGCCATCGTGCCGTGATAATCCAAATGGTCGCGGCTAAAATTGGTAAAAATCGCACCTTTGAACTGCACGCCATTGACGCGACCTTGCGCCAAACCGTGCGATGAAACTTCCATTGCGATGTTTTCACAGCCTTCATTTTTTAACGCGGCTAACATTTTTTGAACGGCTAACGCATCAGGCGTGGTATTTAACGTTTGTGTTAATTCGCCGATTTTTCCCCAACCGATTGTGCCGATGACACCACAACTTTCTAAGGTTTGCGCTAAAAATTGGCTACAAGACGTTTTGCCGTTTGTGCCAGTAATCCCAATGATATTTAAAAATTGTGACGGTTCATCATAAAAACGCGCGGCGAGTTCACCTAATTTTTCCGATAAATCAGCAACAGGAATTTTTAAAACATTTAAATCGGCAAGCATTTCGTCAGCTAATGTTACATCTTCGTTATCGAATAAAACCGCAATTGCGCCGTTTTCAATCGCTGATTTTGCATAATTTAAACCGTGATGATTTGCGCCTTTCAATGCAATGAATAAGTATCCTTCGCCACATTCACCGCTGTTTAGTGCCAAACCTGAAACGTTTAAATTGCTGTCAAAATCGAATAAATCTGAAATCTTCATTAGTTTTTACCCATCAATAAAACTGGCATATTGTCCGATTGGTCGGGCGCAACTTCGAGAATGCGTAACGCGCCACTCATCACTTTTGAAAAAACGGGCGCGGACACAATCCCGCCGTAATACTGACCAGCTGAAGGTTCGTCAATCATAACAACAATAATTAAACGCGGATTACTCGCGGGAGCCATACCCGCAAAAACGGAAAAATAACTTTTTTCAATGTAACCACCTGCACCTGCTTTTTTAACTGTTCCTGTTTTACCCGCGACGCTGTAGCCATCAACTCGAGCTTCGTAAGCCGTCCCGTCTTTTTGAATAACAGTTTCCATCATGGCACGCACACTTTTTGCGGTGCGACTGGTAAAAATTCGTTTGGATTCAGGATCTTCGTCGCGTTTAAACAAACTTACTGAATGTAAAATACCGTTATCCGCCAATGCGGTATAAGAACGCGCCAATTGCAACGCTGTCGAACTTAAACCATAACCAAATGAAAGCGTGGCGCGGTCAAATGGTTTCCATTGTTCGTAATCTAATAAGCTGCCGCTGGCTTCAGTTGGAAAACCCGAAGCGGTGGATTCACCAAATCCAAGCTGATGATAAACTTCCCAAAAGTATTTCGGTGGCATTCGTAACGCCATTTGACTCACGGCGATATTGCTCGATTTTTTAATTACGCCAGTTAAGTCCAACGTGCCGTAATTGTGAACATCTTTAACGACGTGCGTACCGATTTCAAAACTGCCGTTGGTTTCAAACATTTCATCGGGACGAACATAATGTCCATCCAAAGCCGCAGCGACAACAAAGGGTTTCACAGTCGAACCTGGTTCAAAAACATCCGTTAATGCTCGGTTGCGATATAAATTTTCTTTTAAACTTTTACGCATATTCGGGTTGAAAGACGGTTGATTTACAGCCGCTAAAATTTCACCATTTTTTGCATCTAAAACCACTAACGAAGCTGATTTTGCGTGATTGATAGAAACCGCGTGTGCTAATTCCCGATAGGCTAAATACTGAATTCGTTGATCAATGCTTAATTCTAACGTTTTACCAGAGATTGGCTCTTTGATGTTTTCAACGTCATCAATAATTTGTCGTTTCCCGTCACGAATGACGCGTTTACTTCCTGCTACACCGCGTAGTAAATGATCATAAGCGGCTTCTAAACCTTCTTGACCTTTGTCATCTAAATCTGTGAAGCCAATTAAATGTGCAGCTACGCCACCTGTTGGATAAAAACGTTTGAATTCACGATTAGAATAAACCCCCGCCAATTTTAAACTTTTCACTTGTTCCGCTAAATTTGGACTTACTTGTCGTGCTAAATAGGCAAATTGTTTGTGTGGGTCGGTTAAAAATTCTTCAATTTTTCCATCATCTAAATTTAGTAAGCGATTAAGATGTTTAATTTGTTGGCGTGTTGCTGTAAGTTTGAATTCTTGTGGGTTAATCCAAATAGATTCAACAGGCGTACTGATTGCAAGTGGCGCACCATTTCTATCTCGAATCATGCCACGATAAGCAAAAACAGGGACTTCGCTGACGTGACGTATATCGCCTTGTTCTTGTAAAAATTCTTTGTCAAAAACCTGCAAATTGACGGCTTTACCAATTAAAACTAGCATTCCTGCGATAATCGTACCTAAAACCCAACGACGACGAACTGAATAGTCGCGGGTTAATAATGTCGCTTCATTTTTATGTCGTCGATACTTCATTAGGGTTTGATATAAATTATTTTTTCACGAGTAGGCATGACTAATTTCAACTGCTCACGGGCTACTTGTTCTACACGATTTTGTTCTGCCAATGTTGTAAGTTCGAGTTGTAATTGTCCCCATGTAACTTCGTATTGATCTAATGCTTTTTCTTGTTTTTGGATTTCGATAAAAATGATTCGCGAATTATATTTTTTATAAATCACCATAAGTGCCGATAACAGCAATATGGAAACCAACATACTTAATCCTAAAAGACGCACCATAAAATCAAACCCGTTCTGCTACACGCAAAACAGCACTGCGCGAACGTGGATTTTGTGCAATTTCATCAACGCTCGGTTTTATTGCTTTGCTTAACACGTTTAAAACACCTTTTTCGATGTCAGCTTCTTTAATCGGTAATTTACCAACGTTGCGCTTCACGCCAGATTCATCGCGCATAAAGCGTTTAACGATTCTGTCTTCCAACGAATGAAATGAGATGACTACTAATCGCCCATTTGAATTTAATAAATTTTTAGTTTGTTGTAATACGGATTCTATTTCACCTAGTTCGTTGTTGATCGCAATACGAATAGCTTGAAAACTACGGGTTGCAGGGTGTTTATGTTTCTCACGAAAAGGGATTGTATCTTCAATCAATTTTGCTAATTGTCGCGTCGTTTCAATGGGTTGAGTTATTCTTGTTGTGACAATTGCATTGGCAATTCGTCGTGCAAAACGTTCTTCACCGAAATCAAATAAAACGTGTGTTAAGGTTTTTTCATCGATTTGTGCAAGCCATTCGGCTGCGGATAAACCTTGTGAGCAATCCATTCGCATATCAAGTATACCCTCATTCATGAAGCTAAAACCACGCGTTTCGTCGTCAAGTTGCGGTGAAGAAACTCCTAAATCAAGCAAAATTCCGTCAATTTTTCCGTTTAATTCCAATTCGGTGACGATTTTTTCCATTTCTGAAAAGGGCGCGTGAATTAATTGAAAACGTGAATCTTGTGATAGTTGTTGAGCGTGTTCACAATTTATTGCCGTTTCATCGCGATCAAAAGCGATTAACCGACCGTTTTCACCTAAAGATTCTAAAATGCGTTTACTATGTCCACCTCGTCCAAATGTTCCATCTATATAAACACCATCTAGTTTTAATTTCATGTGGTGCAATGCTTCTTCGAGCATTACGGATAAATGGATCATTAACAAATTCTTCCGTTGTTAAAAAGCAATAAAAAAGCCCTATTGGGCGTTAGATTTTCTTCACTATAGATTTCAAATGGGGCTTAGTCAAGGGTGATTTCAGTTAGAAATTTTGTGATATTAATAAGAAATTATTTTTTGGTACGAAGCTAAAAACAAATGCTACGTCATATCAAAAATTTATTCATGTTTAGTTATAAATTACTTTAGGTTTTTTAAAAAATAGGTGAAAGAGTTAGCCTATAAGCCGGATTTTGTCGTGGACAGTCATTCATCTAGGCGACAAATCACTCTGTCGCTCAAGCAATCTACCCGAAAGCCGCCAGGGCGGACGAATGCTTTCCTATTTGATCTTGCTCCGAGTGGGGTTTTCACTGCCACACCTGTTACCAGTTGCGCGGTGCGCTCTTACCGCACCATTTCAACCTTACTGACTTGCCGAAGCAAATTTAGCGGTATATTTTCTGCTGCACTTTCCGTAGGCTCACGCCCCCCAGTCATTATCTGGCACTCTGCCCAGTGGAGTCCGGACTTTCCTCCCTTCTATCATTACAATAAAACGGCGACTGCCCAGCCAACTCTTTCGCGCTTAGTCTAACACAGTATTTGATTTGCTGAATTCTAACGCTTCTTGATAAATTGGCTTTTTTTTGCCGCCCGTAATTTCAACGGTTAAATCGACTGCTTTTTTAACACTACATTCTGTTAGTAATAATTTCAAAATTCGTTCTTGTTCAGGCGTAATTGTATTGTCAGAAACATCAATTTTCGCCGCACCTTCAACAATCACTACAAATTCACCACGTTGCATATTTGTATCGGTTTCAACTAATGTAACCATTTCAGCCAGTGGCAATTTCACAATTGTTTCGTGTAATTTCGTTAATTCGCGGGCAATTACAATCGAGCGTTTCGGTGGTAAGACGGTCGCCATATCTTGCAAGCAATCTAAAATTCGATGGCACGATTCATAAAAAATCCACGTTGTTGAAATCGCAGCGCGTTCAGAAAAAAACGTTTTTCGTGCTGATGAAGTTCGTGGTGTAAATCCTTCAAATGTGAACGGCGTAATCGCCACGCCCGCTGCGGATAAACCCGCGATTAACGCACACGCACCAACAATTGGTACGACTGTTAAATTTGCTTCATGTACGGCTTTAACTACAGGCATTCCTGGGTCGCTAATCAAAGGTGTTCCTGCATCTGAAACCAGCGCAATTGATAAACCAGAGCGTAATTTTTCGACAATTTCTAAAGCCGCTTTATCTTCATTATGTTGATGCAACGCAATGATTTTATTACTGATGCCATAATGTTGTAGTAACATTCGGACGTGGCGTGTATCTTCGGCGGCAATTAAATCCACACTTTTCAGGGTTTCAATTGCACGAAACGTAATGTCTGCCAAATTACCAATCGGCGTGGCAACAACGTATAACTTACCCATTTCTTGAATCATTTTTTTCTCAGTTAAAATTTATGAACGACTATCTTAAACCAAAATCCAAAGCTACCCACTTACTACGCGGTGAACAATCTGAACAACTCGCCTGTGATTTTTTAATTGCACAAGGATTGACGCTGGTAGAACGTAACTTTCGTTGTCCTTATGGTGAACTCGATTTGATTATGAAAGATGGTAAAACATTGGTAATTGTCGAAGTGCGTTATCGTAAAAATGCGAAATTTGGCTCTGCATTAGAAAGCGTCACACGTTCAAAACAAATGAAAATTATTGCAGCAACAGAAGTTTATTTGAATACGTTGCCAAATGATGTGTTGATGCTGATACGTTTTGACGTGGTGGGGATTTTGGGAGACGGTGATTTGCAGTGGGTGAAAAATGCGTTTGAAACGTATTAGGGCGGGTTTATCACCCGCCCAAACTAAACTAACTGTGTTTAGATTTTTTATTTTGCAACGTATTTTTTGTGATGATCGCAACGGTAACAGGTGTTTTCGCCGCAGGTTTTTGACCTTTCGCAACAATTTTACTTTTTTCTGCTAACGCTTTGTTATTCGAGGAAATCTTTTGAGCCATTGCAACGATGTGATTGGTTGGAATTTTTGATCTGTTTTTTGTGTCAGGTTTTTTACTTGATGCAACAACCGATTTTTTATCGTTTTTATCTAATTTTTTTGCAGTCAGTAAGACCTTAACACTTTGTTTTGTACTAACCTTATCAACGGTCTTAATCGCAACAGTCTTAACTTTGTGACTTACTTCGCCTGCTGCTGGCTTTGCTTCTAAATAAATTGCAGTGCTTTCATCATCGTTGTCAGCATTGAAGCCTTCTGAAATCCATTCTTCAAATGGCAATTGCGCTAAATTCTCTTTGAAGGATTCCGCTTTTGCGACAGGAATCAATAAGCGTCTAGGTCCAGAACCTTCGGGAGCAGTTTTTGATTTATTGAAACCAGGATTGAGCGTTAAGAAATCGTGCAATGACATATTTGCCATTTCCGCTGCTTTGCTCAAATTCAACTGTGAATCTAAATGTACAACTTCAAAATATGGCTTATTTGGAATGTGGTGCAAATTCACGTTATATTGATCAGCGTGAGCAAAAATCTGGGCGATTGCTAATAAACGCGGTACATAATTCGACGTTTCTTCTGGCATTCTCAATGACCAATAATCCGTCGGCATATTGCGACCTTCATTGTGTTCAATCGATTTTTTTACATTGCCTTTGCCCCAATTATACGACGCAAGAGCTAACAACCAATCCCCATCAAAACTTTGACTGAGTTGTTTTAAATAAGTCGTTGCAGCTTTTGTTGAAGCATAAACATCGCGGCGACCGTCGTACCAAGAATTTTGTTGCAAGCCAAACATTCGCCCTGTTGCTGGCATAAATTGCCACAACCCTGACGCATCTACTCTGGAATTTGCATTTGGTACAAACGCGCTTTCGACCACAGGCAATAACGCTAATTCACCAGGTATATTTTTAGCTTCAATTTCATCAAGAATGAGATGTAAATAAGGTTCTGCGCGGTTTTGAATTGTGCTTAACGCTTGAGGATGATTCAAATACCATTCGATTTCACGATCAATGCGATTGTTTTCAATTTTCGGTAACGAATATAAAGACAGTAATCGTTCCCAGACGGTATCTTTATGAGATGCGGCTGTTTTACTGATTTCTGTTTTGTTTATTGGTTGATAATTTTGATAGTAATGATCAACATAAGCGTTATCTTGGTTAGGAAGAAGTTCATTAACAGAAAGCGCGTCTTTCGCATTTTGCGAACAACCTGCAGCTGTGAGCGTCATTAACATCACTAATAAATTAACGTGTCTGTTTAGTTTTACTGGCATCATTTGACCTTTGTAGTTACGAAGTATTTTGATTATAGTAACTTTTTAGCCCAAAATCATTAAAACGCCCTTAAATTGAGTAGTCATTATGAAACGCGATTTTCTATTTGCTTATTACCAAACGCCAAGCGGAAAATTATTAAAATCACTTGAAGTCGCTTACTTACAGCGTTCAATTACTGTTGGATGCCAGCAAACAATTTTACAAGTTGGTGGACTAGGCTGGGAAAATGAATTTATCGATTGTTCACTGTATCAAAGTTTTTCGGTACTTGATGCCAAACAATTGGGCTGGGATGGTGCAGGAAAAATCCAAGCTAAATCTTACGCACTACCGATTCAAAGCAATTCAGTCGATATGATTATTGTGCCGCATTTATTGGAATTTGATTCGTCACGTTTTCAAACTTTTCGAGAATTGGAGCGTATTTTGAAACCTGAAGGCATTTTATTAGTTTTGAATTTTAATCCGTGGAGTTTCTGGGTGCGTTATCAATACTTGTTAGATAAGCGATTAGCGTATTCGTGGCGCGGAAATTTTATTTCACGTTCTCGATTATTCGATTGGTTAAAATTATTGAATTTTGAAGTAAGTAATAAAACGGAGTTTTATTTGGATTCTACAAAAACAAAAAATGGGTTAAATGCGTTAAATAGTTTTTCATTTACATCTACTGCGTATGCGGTGAAAGCGATTAAACGACGTTTCAATCCAATTCCTATGTCTGAAAGTAAAACATTTATGCCGCGTTTAGCGGTAGCAAATCCAATGGCGGCAAAAGTGGAACATAATGACTGAACCAGTAATTATTTATACCGATGGGGCGTGTCGTGGAAATCCAGGGAAGGGCGGTTGGGGTGTGATTTTGCGTTACAAAGGTACGATTAAAGAATTACACGGTGGTGAACACGATGCCACAAATAATCGAATGGAATTGATGGCTGCGATTTCAGCGTTAGAAGCATTGAAAAAACCGTGTGTGGTTAAATTACATATTGATTCAAAATACGTTTTAGACGGAATTACAAAATGGCTGCCGAACTGGAAAAAATCAGGTTGGAAAACAGCGGCAAAAAAACCAGTCAAAAATGAAGATTTGTGGCGACGTTTAGATTCGGCGATTCAATTACATACAATTGATTGGCGTTGGGTAAAAGGTCATTCGGGTAATCAAGGCAACGAACGAGCAGATGCGTTAGCAAATTTAGGTGTGGATTCGCTTGGTCAGTAACTGATATTTATTGGAATTATGGTAACTACTCAGCCCCTTGCAAAAATCCGAGAATTCAAGCACATTATCGAGTATGAAAAACCTCTCTGATTTGACTCATGCAGATAAAGACAAGCTGATTACTGATTTGTACGAGCTTGTGGCTGAGTTACGTCTGATT
>CAINDC010000018.1 GCA_903847275.1 uncultured Pseudomonadota bacterium | reverse complement strand
GTTATCGGCTCACGTTATTCAAAAAAACGTATCAATCCACCAAACCGTTAAAAATCAGAGCCAATTTGGATGATTTAAAAGCGTTACAGCAGCTTTATCTCGAATTTCACCCCGTGATAACGAAATTAAATCTAAGTGCGGCTAGCGTGCGGCATTACGCTTATTTGGTCATCAAGTCACAAATTCCACAGATTTCGCGGCGTTCAGTTCCAATTCGTTATTTGTATTTGATCGCTTTTATCGCTTATCAGACGTTTAAATTGAACGATATGTTGATTGATACGCTGTTGCAAACTGTGAAGAATGCGACAAATTCTGCCGAGCGACGGCAAAAAGAAGCGTATTTTGAAGAGCGCGAAAAACGTAGCGAATCCTTTAACACATTCAAGCAAAACATTTTTGAAACGTTATCTGCAATACAACACATTGTTGATGATAACCAATTGAATAACAATCAAAAAATTCCTTTAATCAGCCAAGCGTTAGATGCTGAAAAAACGAAATTAGAAACGCTAATTTCATCAGAAAAGAAAACTCAGCATGGACAAGATTATTTCGAGGCGTTGGAAGATCAATCTCTCAAATTACAACGCCGAGTTTCCGATATTGTTCGTCAAATTCAGTTTGATAAAAATAGCAGCAATCCCGCATTATTTAAGGCTTTAGAGCATTATCAAACCAACGACGCTAACATCGATAAAAATGCCCCGACAGATTTTTTAAAACCTGAAGAACGCACAGCTTTAATTTCCAAAGAAGAGAAATTCCGAACCTCGCTTTACAAAGTATTGTTGTTTGTTCATGTCGCCGAAGCCATTAAATCTGGGGCTTTGAACCTGATTCACTCTGAAAAATATCGTCCGTTGGATGATTATTTAATTTCAAAAAAGGATTGGCAAAACAATCGTGCTGAGTATTTGGAACGAGCAAAATTAACTGAATTTGCCAACTGTAAAACTGTATTGGATTCGTTCAAATTGACTTTGGATGAGCAATATCAAAAAACTAATCAAAACTTCAAAGCAGGTAAAAATCCTTATCTTTCAGTGCGTAAAAACAGCACAGTTCATGTCAAAACACCCAAGCAAGAAGAAGTTGAATGCTTACCGTTGAAAGCATTTTTTCCTGCCAGAAAATATATTCCGATGGTTGAAGTTTTGGCAACGGTAAATCAGGCGACTAAATTTCTCGATGAATTTGAACATTGGCAGTCGAAATATCGACGTGAAAAACCCGCTGCAAAAACTTTTTTCGCTGGAATTATGGGTTACGGCTGTGACATTGGTCATCGAAAATTGGCTCAAATATCTAATCAAATCAATGAGAATGAACTTGAAAACGTCGTGCGTTGGTATTTTTCATTGCAAAATGTTCAAGCTGCCAATGACCGTATTTTACAATTCACCAGTCAGCTCGATTTATCTAAAATTTATCAAGCCAAACAAGAAAAACTGCACACCTCAAGCGATGGTCAAAAGCGTGAAACTGAAGGAGAGTCGCTCAATGCCAACTATTCATTCAAGTATTTTGGGCAGAACAAAGGTTCCAGTACCGTTGGATTTATCGATGCTCGAAATTTCATGTGGTATTCAACAGTTATCAGCTCTGCTGAACGTGAAGCCGCTTATGTAATTGATGGTTTGATGCACAACAACGTGGTCAAAAGTGACATTCATTCAACCGATACGCACGGTTATTCAGAAGTAATTTTTGCTTCAACCTATTTTTTCGGATTGGAATTTGCCCCACGAATCAAAGGGCTGCATAAACAGAATTTATATGCCTTCAAGCCTCGAAAACATTACGAAGAACAGGAATTTGTTTTGCTACCAACGAACTGTATTCGAGAAAGTATTATCGAAAATGACTGGGATGATATTTTGCGTTTCATTGCGACGATTCAACTCAAAATCACATCCGCTTCACAATTGTTCAGACGGCTAAATTCCTACTCTAAACAGCATTCGCTTTATCAAGCCTTGAAAGAATTTGGCGAAATTACCAAGTCATTATTCATTCTCAAATACTACGATGACTGCGCGTTTAGACAATCGATTGAAGCCCAATTGAACAAAATCGAAAGTTCAAACAAATTTTCCAAAGCCGTGTCGTTTGGGCATAGCAATGAATTTCTTCAAAGCGAAAAAGAACAACAAGAAATTGCTGAAACTTGTCGCAGATTGATTAAAAACGCGATTATTTGTTGGAATTATTTGTACTTGTCGCGTGAGTTAGCCGCTGAAAAAAATGAGGAACGAAAAGCAAAATTATTGGAAGCAATCGAGAACGGTTCGGTGATGACTTGGGCGCATTTTAACCTGCATGGTGAGTTCGATTTTTCCGATGAAAAAATGCAGGATTCGGTTGGTTTATTATCTCCCAAAAAATCACCCTCAAAAACGCCTTAATTTTGGGAAGTCCAAAAGTGGATCTAACCCTTATTAAATAAGGGTTTCGTTAAAATTCTATGGGACTTTCGTGTCGTTTGTTTAGTGCGACACGAAGTCGCAAAG